>NZ_JBEXPH010000303.1:0-7082 GCF_040611955.1 Streptomyces sp. NPDC006510
GCACCTCACCGGCGGCGAACGGAGCAGCCCGTACGCCGTCGAGGTCAACGCGTGGACCGATGACACCACCGGAAGCCTGCACGCGGAATTCACCCTCGCCGAGGGCATACCCGACGAGATCACCGACCACTGGCTCGGCGCGCTGGAACGCATCGCGGACGCCTCCGCGACGGCCGAGCGCACGGCACCGGTCACCCCGCTCCAGCGGGGCCTGTTCTTCCAGGCCCAGATGGCGGGCGCGGCCGGACACTACGTCGCGCAGAGCTGGTTCACCTTCGACCGGCGCCTGGACACCGACGCGCTGGCCGAGGCCATGGCGTACGTGATCGAGCGCCATCCGGTCGTGGGCGCCGGCTTCACCACCGACGACGACGGCAACCCGGTCCAGGTACTCAAGGCGGGCCGGCGGGTCGACGTCCGCACGATCGCCGCGACGACCGACGCCGAGGTCGAGGCCCTGCGCACCCGCGACCGTGAGTCGGGATTCGACCCGGGCGAGCCGCCGCTGATCCGGCTGACCGTGGTGCGGCTGCCCGATGGGGACGGCGTGCTGCTGAGCTACCACCTGCTGCTCTGGGACGGCTGGTCCCGCGAGATCGTGCTGCGGGACCTGTTCGACGCGTACGAGGCCGTTGGGGCGGGCCGGTCGCCGGTCGCGGCCCCGGCCGTGCCGAGCTTCGAGGAGTACGCCCGGACGCTCGACGCCAGGGACCCCGCGGTGTCGAACCGGTTCTGGGCGGAGCACCTGGCCGGACTGCCGGGCCCGACGCTGCTCGCCGGACCGGCCCCGGCCCTGTCCGACGAGCTGCCGCGCGCCCTCACGCACACGATGTCCGCCGGACTGTCCGACCTGCTGCGGGACGCGGCCAAGGTGCACGGCGTCACCCTGAACACCGTGCTGACCGGGGCGTTCGGCCTGCTCCTCGGCGCCCGCACGGGCCGCGCCGACGCCGTGTTCGGCGTGACCGTCTCGGGCCGGGAGGGCGAGGGCCACTCCGGCGTCGTCGGTGTGCTGCTCAACACGGTGCCCATGTGGACGCGGGCCCGGCCCGACGACACGGCCGGCGCGTACCTGTCGGCCGTACAGGCGGCCCGGGTCGAGGCGATGGAGCACGAGCACCTGGGGCTCGGTGAGATCCAGCGGGCCAGTGGGCACGACACCCTGTTCGACAACCTGTTCGTGCTCCAGAACTTCCTGGACCTGGACGCGTTCGCCGAGATGAACGCCCGGCACGGCATCATTTCGGTGCGGGCCGACGACTCCACGCACTACCCGTTCACCTGGGTCGTCACCCCCGGCGACCGGGTCACGGTCAAGCTGGAGCACCGCGACGACGACCCCGAGGGTGCCCGCCGCCTTCTCGACGAGTACCTGCGGGTGCTGGAGGACCTGGCCCGGTCCACGGGCCGGGTGGGCGCGCTGCCCGGGTTGGCCCCGGCCCCCGAGCCCACCGGACGCACCGCCATCGGCACGGACACCGTCGTCGACCGCTTCGACCGGGCGGCGGACCGCGATCCGCGACGGGTCGCGCTCGTCGCCGCCGGCTCGACCCTGACCTTCGCCCAACTCCGGGACCGCAGCCGTGCATTGGCGGGTGTGCTCGCCCGGCGCGGGATCGGCCCCGAGATGACCGTGGGCCTCGCGATCCCGCGCTCCCTCGACTCGATCGTGGCCCTGTTCGCCGTACTGCGCGTCGGCGCCGCGTACGTACCGCTGGAACTGGACCACCCGGACGAGCGGATCGCGGCGATCGTCGCGGACGCCCGGCCCGAGGTGATCCTCACCGTGAGCGCCGTGTCGCCCCGGCTCAGCGGCGACCTGATCGAGCTGGACCGCCCGCTGCCCGCGGCTGAGCCGTACGTGACGTTCGCGCCGGACGACCCGGACCGGCTGCGGCACCCCGCGTACACGATCTACACCTCCGGATCGACCGGGAAGCCCAAGGGTGTGGTGACCGAGTACGCCGGGCTCACCAACATGCTGATCAACCACCAGCGCCGGATCTTCGAACCGGTCCTGGCCGAGCACGGCCACCGGGTCTTCCGGATCGCGCACACCGTGTCGTTCGCGTTCGACATGTCGTGGGAGGAGCTGCTGTGGCTCGCCGACGGCCACGAGGTCCACATCTGCGACGAGGAACTGCGCCGTGACGCCCCCCGGTTGGTCGAGTACTGCGGTGAGCACGGGATCGACGTCATCAACGTGACCCCCACCTACGCACAACAGCTGGTGTCCGAGGGGCTGCTCGACAATCCGGAGCGGCGGCCGGCGCTGGTGCTGCTGGGCGGCGAGGCCGTCACCCCGACGCTCTGGCAGCGGCTCGCCGAGACCGAGGGGACGGTCGGCTACAACCTGTACGGGCCCACCGAGTACACCATCAACACCCTCGGCGTCGGCACCTTCGAGTGCCAGGACCCGGTGGTGGGCGTGGCGATCGACAACACCGAGGTGTACGTACTGGACCCGTGGCTGCGGCCGCTGCCGGACGGAGTTCCCGGTGAGCTGTACGTGTCGGGCATCGGCATAGCGCGCGGCTATCTCGGACAGCCCGCCCGGACCGCGCACCGCTTCGTCGCGTGCCCGTTCGGCGGACCCGGCGAGCGCATGTACCGCACCGGGGACCTGGTGGTCCGCAGGCCCGACGGGAACCTGACGTACCTGGGCCGCACCGACCAGCAGGTCAAGATCCGCGGACACCGGGTCGAGCCGGGCGAGGTCGAGGCGGCGTTCGCCGCGCACCGGGCGGTGCGGTTCGTCGCCGCGGTCGCCCAGCCCGACCCGCAGGTCGACGGTGCGTACCGGCTGGCCGCCTATCTCGTGCTGGACGGCGCCGACCTGGCGCAGGTCGCCGCCGAAGTGGGCGCCGGGCTGCCGGACTTCCTGCGCCCGACGCATTTCGCCCGGGTCGACAGCATCCCGCTCACCGTGAACGGGAAGGCCGACACCAAGGCGCTGCCGGAGGCAAAGCCGCTCGGCGCGCTGACCACGGCGGGGGAGCGCGGCCCGGAGACCGGAACCGAGACCACGGTGTGCGAGTACTTCGCCGAGGCTCTGGACCTGGACGACGACGAGGTGAGCGCGGTGAGCGACTTCGTGTCCCTCGGCGGGCACTCCATGCTGGCGGTGCGGCTGACCGGGCTGCTCCGCCGTGAATACGGTCCCGTGATCACGATCCGTGATCTGTTCACCCTGCGAACCCCGGAAGCGATTGCCCGTCACCTTGATGAAAACTCCTGACACGCAGCGGCCCCGGCCGGGGTCGGACATCCTGCGGACCGCGCTGCGCCGCAACGTCGGCGCCATGGTCCGGGGCACCGTCCTCATGGGCCTGTACCAGGCGGGGGAGACGGCCTTCCCCATCGCGCTCGGCCTGATCGTCGAGCACACGATGCGGGACCGGAGCCCGGTCGCACTCGGCCTGTCCATCGGTGCGCTGGCCGTGATCATCACGACGGTGTCGCTGTCCTGGCGGTTCGGGATGCGCGTCCTGCAGAAGGCCAACACGACCGAGGCACACCGCTGGCGGGTGCGGGTGGCCGCCTGCGGGCTGCAGCCGGTGGCCGGGGACATCGATCTGAAGTCCGGGGAAGTGCTGACCATCGCCACCGAGGACGCCGACCAGACCGCCGACATCATCGAGGTGGTACCGCTGCTGATCAGCTCCCTGGTCGCGGTGGTGGTCGCGGCACTCGCGCTCGGCCTGGCGGAGCTCCGGCTCGGCCTGCTGGTGATCGTGGGGACCGTCGCGATCCTGTCGATCCTGGCCGTGATGTCCAAACGGATCGGCGCCAGTACCCGCGAACAGCAGGCCCGGGTGGCGCGGGCGGGTGCGAAGGTCGCCGACCTCATCACCGGCCTGCGCCCGCTGCACGGTTTCGGCGGCAACCATGCGGCGTTCGGGTCCTACCGGAAGGTCAGCACGGACGCCAAGCGCCAGGCGATCACCGTGGCCGGGGTGAACGGCACGTACGCGGGTACCGCACTGGCCCTCAACGCGGTTCTCGCCGCCGCGGTGTCCCTGACGGCGGGATGGCTGGCCTTCGACGGCCGGATCACCATCGGGGAACTGGTCATGGCCGTGGGCCTCGCGCAGTTCATCATCGAACCGCTCAAGATGTTCTCGGAGATGCCCAAGTACGTGATGATGGCACGCGCTTCGGCCGAGCGGATGGCGCTGGTGCTGTCCGCGCCGCCGGTGACGACACCGGGGCCGCGGCGTCCGGCCGCGGGCGGAGGGCTGGAGGTCGACCGTGTCCGGTACGGGGCCCTGCGCAGGCTGAGGTTCGAGGTGGCCGCCGGGGAGTTCGTGGCGATCGCCGCCTACCGGCCGCGCGCGGCGGCCGACCTCGCGTCGGTGCTCGCGGTGAACGTAGCGCCCGCTGCGTACGAAGGAGTGGTGCGGGTCGGCGGACAGGCGATGGCGGAGCTGTCGGTCGAGGCGGTCCGCGAACACATGCTGGTCAATCCGTACGACGGGGAGATCTTCGCGGGCACGCTCCGCACCAACATCGACCCGTCGGGCACCGGCCGGATGATCCCCGAGGCCGTCGAGGCGTCCATGCTGACCGATGTCGTCGCCCTCCACCGCGACGGGCTCGACCACGCGGTCCGCGACCGCGGGGCGAACCTTTCCGGGGGGCAGCGACAGCGGCTGTCCCTCGCCCGCGCCCTGGCCGCCGACACCGACGTACTGGTTCTGCACAACCCGACGACGGCCGTCGACGCGGTCACCGAGCAGCTCATCGCGCGCAACGTCGCGAAGCTGCGCCGCGGCCGCACCACGATCGTGATCACCAGCAGTCCGGCCCTGCTGGACGCCGCCGACCGTGTGCTCGTCCTGGACGACGGCGTGATCACAGCCGAGGGCACCCACCGCGACCTCCTGGCCGGCGACCCGGATTACTGCCGGGCCGTGGCCCGGTGAAGCACCGGGCGGCTTCGGGGACTTGCCCGGACACGTCTTTGGACACGCCCCCGGCATCGCTCAGCCGAGGGCCCAGGCGACGTCCCTGAGCAGGGCGTGCCGCCAGCCCGCCCGGTCGTGGTCCGAGGCCGACCGTGAAACCCGCACGGTCGCACCGGCTCGTTCGGTCAGGGTCTCCGCCAGCTCGCAGTGCGGCAGCATCCGCGTCTCGTGTTCCCCCACGTCGAACGCGCACCGCAGACCGGACAGATCGGGGCTCCGGCGCAGACGCGCGGCGACGGCGCCGCCGACCGGGCCGCCCAAGGGGTCCGCCAGATCCACGGCGCCGGGCGTCCACCAGAGCGACGGCGACTGGCAGGCGACCCGCGAGACCAGGTCCGGGAACTCCAGCGCCGCGTACAACGCGCTCAGCCCGCCCAGGCTCTGCCCGGCGACCACCAGCCGGTCCAGGTCGGCGGGTACGCCGGATTCCGCGACCAGCGGCAGCAGTTCGTCCCGGACCGCCTCCCACAGCTCCGGCCCGCACCCGAACTCGGCCTGCCGGTCCTTGGCCGGAAGGAAGACGAGCGTGACGGGGGGCAACCCGCCGCAGGCGGCGGCCGAGTCGAACGCGGTCATGGCCGGGTGCAGGTACAGCCAGTCGTCCCCGTCGAGCAGCAGGACCACCGGTCCGCCGCCGCCCACCGGGTGGACGCGCACGGTGCGCCGCCCGCCGAGCCGTTCGCTGCTCCAGCGGAGCCGGGTGCGCGGCAGGGGCAGTACGTCGTCGGCGCCGACGGCGGGCCAGTGCGGCTGGGCCGGGGCGTCCGGGGTCGCGACGATGGACCGGTCACCGCCGGCGCCGACCGGGTTGAACGGGTCGGCGCGGGCCGCGCCGCCCGCGATGAACCGGTAGGTCACCCGCAGCCGCGCGGGCATGCGCACTTCGGCGTACCAGCAGTCCGTGCCGGCCCATCGGCGCAGGGGGACCGGTTGTGACCAGCTCTCGAAGTCGATGACGGCCTCGGACCCGCGCCACAGGAACAGGGTCCGCCAGCCGCCGTCGTCGGCAGGCACCGACGCGGGGGTCCGCGCCGCCGCCCAGAACTCGTCGGTGCCGGGTGTGCCGGGCAGTCCGAACCCGGCGAAGGAGTTCTCTGCGTCGGTGTTCTCTCCGTCGGCCGTGAGGCCGGAGCCGGGATCGGTCATGACCGGCCGGTGAGGCGGCGGTCCGTGGTCCGCGGGCCCGTGCTCGGGGGCGCGTTCGTGCCGCCCTCGGTGCGGACCCGTTCGGTCACCAGGTGCATCGGCATCTCCTTGTGAGAGGGAAGAAGGAGGGGTTAGGCTCACCTCGTATTAGGTGAGCCTAACCTAATAAGACTGCTCCCTTCATTCCCGATCCCGTCCTTACCTCACTTCCGATCCCACCCGCACCGACGATCTGACACACACTCACGACGCCGCCGTCACCGGCCCGTCGGCCCCGAGGAGGCACCGCCCATGAGCACCAACCCGTTCGACGACCCCGAAGGCCGCTTCCTGGTCCTGGTGAACGACGAGGGACAGCACTCGCTCTGGCCGTCCTTCGCCGAGGTTCCCGGCGGATGGACGGTCGCCCTCGACGAGAACACCCGGGAGGCGTGCCTGGACTACATCGAGACCCACTGGACCGATCTGCGCCCCCGGTCCCTCGTGGCGTCCACCGACTGAACCCGCCCAGGCGGGCCGACCCGGCCGTGTCCGGCGACGAGCCGATCTCCGATCGTGAAACCGAGGAAGAAGAATCTTGATCACGGCCACGCCGCGAACTGTCCCGCCGTCGCCTGTGCTCCCCGCACCGACGTCCTCCGTGCGCCCCGCCCGCGCGGAGGACGCCGACGCGCTCGCCGGACTGTCCCGGCCCTTCGTGCGTTCGGGCGCGCTGCGGGAGCGTCCCGCCTCCCTCTACGCCACCCACGCCGCCGACTTCCTCGTGACGCAGGCCCCCGGGCACCCGCTCGAAGGCTGCCTCGGCCTGCGGGTACACCCGGCCGCCCCCGGGGAGGGCCGCGGACCCGTGGGTGTTCTGTACAACTTCTGCGTGGCCGGGCACAGGCAGGGGCGCGGAGTGGGAGCCGGGCTGCTGCGCGCCGCGCTGGTCAGGGCGCGCGCCCAGTCGCTCGATGCCCTGTTCACGGC
>NZ_JBEXPH010000304.1:0-7043 GCF_040611955.1 Streptomyces sp. NPDC006510
AAACCGTCAGCGGACCGGCCACCGCGGTCGTCCGCCTGCTCTCCCTCGACCCCTTCGAGGCCACCGCCGTCCTCGCCCGCCTCGCACCCGAACTCGACCGGACGGCCGAACAGGCCGCCGCGGCGGCGCACGGCACCATCGACGCGCTGCCCGCCGCCTCGGCCCCGCTCCTCGACATCACCGCCGAGTCGCACGCGGCCTGGCCGGTCCGCCTGTTCGCCTCGTGACCCCGCACGAATCAGGAGCCGCACCCCATGCACCTCGACCACACCCAGCACGGCCCCGCCGCCGTGAGCGCCGACGCCGCCCGCCCCGACGGAACCCGCCGCGCCCTGCGCATCGGACTCGGCGGACCGGTCGGCTCCGGCAAGACCGCGACCGTCGCCGCCCTCTGCCGGGCCCTGCGCGACCAGCTCTCCATCGCGGTGGTCACCAACGACATCTACACCCGGGAGGACGCCGCCTTCCTGCTGCGCCATGCCGTCCTGCCGCCCGAGCGCATCCAGGCCGTGGAGACCGGCGCCTGCCCGCACACCGCGATCCGCGACGACATCTCCGCCAACCTCGAAGCCGTCGAGGACCTGGAGGACACCGTCGGGCCACTCGATCTGATCCTGGTCGAATCCGGCGGCGACAACCTCACCGCCACCTTCTCCAAGGGACTGGTCGATGCCCAGATCTTCGTCATCGACGTGGCGGGCGGCGACGACATCCCGCGCAAGGGAGGCCCCGGCGTCACCACCTCCGACCTGCTCGTCATCAACAAGACCGACCTCGCCCCGCACGTCGGCTCCGACCTCGGGCGGATGGCCCACGACGCCGCACAACAGCGTGGCCCGCTCCCGGTGGCCTTCACCTCGCTCACCTCCGAGGAGGGTGTCGGGCCCGTCGCCGACTGGGTGCGCGCGCGGCTCGCCGCCTGGACCGCATGAGCATCCAGGCCACCGCCCGGATCACCGCGGCCCTCGACGGGCGGGGCGTCACCGCGCTCCCCGTGCTGCGGGGCGACGGACCGCTCGCCCTGCGCCGGACCCGGGACACGGCCGGGTACGGCGCCCGGGTCACCGTCGTCGGCGCCATGAGCGCACCGCTCGGCGGAGACCGGCTGGCCATCGCGGCTCAGGTCGGCGAAGGTGCCCGGCTCACCGTCGACTCGGCAGCGGCGACCGTGGCCCTGCCGGGACCGGGAAGCGAACCCGCCACGTACGACATCGCGTTGAGCGTGGGGGAGCGGGCCGGGCTGCGCTGGCTGCCGGAGCAGCTCGTCTCGGCGCACGGCAGCGACCTGCGCATGACCACTCGCGTCCGACTCGCCCCCACCGCACGGCTGGTGCTGCGCGAGGAGCAGATCCTCGGCCGCCACGCCGAAGGCACCGGCACCCTCGTCAGCCGCCTCACCGTGCACCGGGCGGGCCGTCCGCTGATCGACCAGCAGATGGCGTACGGGCCGGGAGCCCCCGGCGGCTGGGACGGCGCGGCGGTCCTGGGCGGCCATCGGGCCGTCGGTCAACTCCTCGTCGTGGAACCGGCGTTCGACGAGGAGTGTCTCGAAGTACGGCTGCTGGGGGAGACCGCCGTTTGCACCCCGCTCGCCGGCCCCGCCGTGCTGGTCACGGCCGTCGCCCCCGATGCGCGCCTGCTGCGCGGCGTCCTGGACGACGCGCTGAGCGATCTGCTGGACCCTCCGGCAGGGTGAACACCCCTCAGCGGGAGCGCCTCGGGCCCCGGGACCCGTCTCACCCCCTCCGGTCGTACGCCTCCAGCCAGGCGTCCTCCGCCGCGTAGTCGAAGAGCTTCTCCCCGTACGCCCGCAGCATGGCGGGGAAGGCCACCGTCCAGTCCTTGCCCTCCAGCTGCGCCGCGACCCACTCGACCGTCTCCGGAAGCGACTCCACATAGCCCGTGACCGGCCGGTACCCGAGCTCACGCTCGGCGGCCGTCATGTCGTACACGATGGGGTGAGCGGCGCTCCAGGGCGTCGAGCCGACGCGGTCCTCCCCGGGCGCGCCCGCCATCAGTACGGTCCTGGTGCTGCGGCCGAGCACCGCGTCGACGGCCTCGCCGATCTCCGCGACCGTCGGCGCCTGCGGATCCCCGGCGTTCAGTACCCGTGAACCGGGCCGCAGGGCGGCGAGCCGGATCAGCTCGGCCAGGTTGGAGGCATGGACCGGGTGGAAACGGGACTCCCCGCCGAACGCGAGCACCCGCCGGTCCCGGCCGTCCAGGAGCCGTTTCACGAAATACAGCTCACGCGGCGAGCGGCAGTAGCTCCCATGAATCGCCCCGGCCCGCAGCAGCGTCACCGGCAGCGTGTCCCCGGCCGCCAGCAGATCCCGCTCCAGCTGTATCTTCCGCGTTCCGTAAGTCGTGTCGCCGGCCGGCACGGTGCGCTGCGACTCCGGGATCGGCAGCGGATATCGCGGAGCACCGTCGGGTTCGCCCTGCGTGTCGAAGCTGCGGCCCCGGTCGTCCTCGTACACCGCACCGCTGGAGATCACCACCGCCGAACCGATCCGGTCCGCGAGGCCGGTCAGCTGACGGGCGTGACCCGCGTCGTACGCCACCATGTCGACCAGTACGTCGCAGCCGTCGCCCAGCGCCGCCGCCAGCGCCCCGTCGGCGTTCCGGTCCAGGGCGGTCGTGCGCACCGCCCCGTCCCACCGCGCGTCCCGGCCGCCGCCGAGCGAGGCGGCCGTCACCTCCCAGCCGTCCTCGACGAGCGACTGCACCGCCGCTCGCCCGATCTGTCCCGTCGCACCCAGCACCCATGCGTGTCCCTTGCTCATGAGGGCCACGCTAGGGCCGGGCGGTCACCCGGGCCGGCGAAGTTCACCGAGCGCGGATCCGCCGTCAGCGTCGCAGTTTCGGGAACTTCTTCGACTGCCCCGCCTGTTCGGCCTGCGCGGCCTTCACCTTGGCCGCGTACTCGTCGACGTACTCCTGACCCGAGAGACCCAGGATCGCGTACATGATCTCGTCGGTGACCGCCCGGACCGCGGCCTTCTGGTTCTCCATACCGGCGTAGCGGGAGAAGTCCAGCGGCTCACCGAAGCGGATGGTGACGCGCTTGATGCGCGGGACGGTCTGTCCCGGCGGCTGGATCTCGAACGTGCCCACCATCGCGCACGGCACCACGGGCACCTGCGCGGTGATCGCCATGACGGCCACGCCCACCTTCCCCTTGTAGAGCCGGCCGTCGTGCGAACGGGTGCCCTCCGGATAGATCCCCAGCAGTTCGCCCCGGCTCAGCACCCCGAGCCCTTCCCGGATCGCCGCCTGCCCCGCCTCCTTGCCGGAACGGTCCACCGGGATCTGCCCGATGCTGCGGAAGAAGGCGGCGGTCAGCCGCCCCTTCACGCCCGGTCCGGTGAAGTACTCGGCCTTGGCGAGAAACGTGATGCGCCGCTTGAGGATCGCGGGCATCAGGAAATGGTCGGAGAACGACAGATGGTTGCCGGCGACGATGGCCGCGCCGTCCTCCGGGATGTGCTCCAGGCCCTCGATCCTGGGGCGGAAGAACAAACGCAGAAGCGGCCCGAGGATGACGTATTTGAGCACGTGGTAGAACACGGGGCGGCTCCTAATGCCTCTCGTCTGGATCATGCCCGGCTCGCCGGCGCACAGCTCCGGGAGGGCAGCCTATGTGCAGCTGTCGTCCGGTGTAACCGCCTTCCTGACGTAGTCCTGGACCGCCGCGTCGAGTCCGATGTCGTGCTGGGCCCGCTCGGACAGGTACCAGCGGTGTTCGAGCAGTTCGTGGTAGAGCTCGGCCGCGTCCATCCGGGCGGGCACGTGGTCGCGCGCCGCGCGAACGGTGGGCCGGAAGACCTCCCGGACCCAGCGGTGGGCCAGCACCTCGGTGCGGGCGCCGTGCCGGTCGCCGGGGGCGTAGTCGTCCTGGGTGGCCATCCAGCTCTCCAGGTCGCCCAGCAGCCGCCGCGCCTGGTTCTCCTCCGCGTCCATCCCGGTGAGGCGCAGGAGTTGGCGCTGATGATGGCCGGCGTCCACGACCTTGGGCACGAACGTCACCGTGTCCCCGTGGTCCGAGTGCGATATCTGCATCTCGGCGACGTCGAAGCCCAGGTCGTTGAGACGGCGGATGCGGCGCTCCATGTAATGGTGCTTGCCCGCCGGGTAGACGGAGGTGCGCGTCAGCTCCGTCCACAGCGCCCCGTAGCGCTCCTCGATCTCCAGGCCGAACGCGATCGGGTCGATGGACGGATGCAGCGCGCCGGCCGCCTCCAGGTCGAGCATCTCGCCGCTGATGTTGACCCGCGCGAGCTCGATGTCGTACCCGCGCTGCCCGTCGCTCAGCCGGGGGTGCAGCTCCCCGGTCTCGGCGTCCACGAGGTAGGCGGCGTACGCGCCCGCGTCCCGCCGGAACAGGGTGTTGGACAGCGAGCAGTCCCCCCAGGCGAACCCGGTCAGATGCAGGCGCACCAGGAGGACGGCGAGGGCGTCCATGAGGCGGTGCACCGTCCCGGGGCGCATGGTCGTCTCGAACATCGACCGGTAGGGCAGCGAACCGCCCAGGTGGCGGGTGATCAGGACGGGTTCGAGGGGCGAGCCGTCGGCCTCGGTCCGTCCGGTGACCACGGCGAGCGGGTCGACGGCGGGTATCCCGAGCCGGTCGAGCGTACGCAGGAGTTCGTACTCGCGCAGCGCCGGCCGCTCGGCGAGCTCCTTCACGGCCACGGTCTCCTGGCCCGCTCGCGCGTAGCGAACGACGTGCCGGGAGATACCGCGGGGGAGCGGCACGAGGTACTCGTCGGGCCACTGCTCCAGGGGGATGTGCCAGGGCAGTTCGAGCAGGAGGGCCGGGTGTTCGGGGTTGGTGGCGCTGATCTGCAGAGTCATGCGGTCACAGTCCCTGGGTCGGGCGACGGGTCCACCGTGATCGGACCCCGAAGGGGCGGTGCGGGTCAAGTCCGGTGCCCGACCCGCACCACCGCCGCCCGTGGTCAGTCCTTCAGATGTTCCAGGATCCGGTGCATCCCGCTGCTCCAGTTCTCCTTGAGCGCCGCGACGGCCGCGTCGCGGTCGCCGCGCTGGAGACACTCGGCGATCCGCTCGTGCTCCTCCGCCGAACGCTCCAGGATGTCCTGATCGCCCAGGGCCACCCGCTCGTAGCGGTGCATCGTCACCTTCAGGGAGGTGATCAGCTTCATCAGGCGGTCGTTCGTGCAGCCGGACAGGAGCAGGTCGTGCCACGCGTCGTCGTAACGCTCTATGACGTCGTGCGGCGCCTGCGGGGCCGAGAACGCGCGCGCCTCCTCCAGGAGACGAGGGGCTGTCGCCGCCAGGTGCTCGGGATCGCTGGACTCCAGGGCGAGCGCCTCCAGCGTCGCGACGATCGCGGACAGGTCACGGAACTCCTGTGCGCTGAGCGGTGTGAAGCGGAAGCCCTTGCCGCGCTCGCTGGTGATGACGCCCTCGCGCTCCAGCGTGATCAGTGCCTCGCGCAACGGAGTACGGCTGACGCCGAGTTCGGTGGCCAGCTGCCCCTCGTTGATCGGTTCGCTGGTCGCGATCGTGCCGCGCCCGAGGCGCTTGATCAGTTCCTCCTTGACCTGTTCGCGCAGCGGGCGGTTTTCGATTGGCATGTGAGGCTGCCCTCCCCTTCGGTCCGGTCGATTATCCGCTACCTGCGGGTCACGCGGTACCGGCGCCGTCGACCGGGATGATCGCTCCGCTCAGGAACGCCGAGGCGTCGGAGGCGAGGAACGCCACGGTCTGGGCGATGTCCCGGGGCTGCCCGATCCGGCCGAGCGGCCGGTCGGCGGCGTCGGCGTAGAACGCGTCTGAGCTCTCGCCGAGCTGGCGGGCCTCCTCCGCGAGCATCCCGGTCGCCGTGTCACCGGGGCAGACACAGTTGACGCGGATGTTGTCCGGGCCGTGGTCGATGGCCATGGCGCGGGTCATGTTGACGACGGCGCCCTTCGACGCGCAGTACGAGACGGCCCGGCCGCCGCCGCGGATGCCCCACCCGGAGCCGGTGTTGACGATGGAGCCGCCGCCCCGGGCCGCCATCCCCGGGATCACCAGGCGGCTCATCAGCATCACCGAGCGGATGTTCACGGCCATCACCAGGTCCCAGTCGTCCTCGGTGATCTCGCAGACCGTGGAGCGGCGGATGATGCCGGCGTTGTTGAAGAGGACGTCCACGCCGCCGAACCGCTCCTGCGCCGTGTGCACGACGGCCTCGCAGTCCTCGCGCCGTGACACGTCGCAGCGTACGAAGGTCCCTCCGGTGTCCTTCGCGGTGCGCTCGCCGCCGTCCGTGTCGATGTCGGCGATCACCACGCGGGCGCCGAGCTCGGCGAGGACCTGGGCGGTGGCGCGGCCGATGCCGGCTCCGCCGCCGGTCACGATCGCGCGCTTGCCGTCGAGGGAGATCATCTTGGGCTCCTTGTGTCCGGTGTCAGGGGTACGTGCTCACATGGCCAGGCGGTACAGCGAGGTGCGCCGCCTGCCGGTGATGACGGGAAGGTGGCCGGACAGCTCCGCGTCGAGCGCGTCGTCGCCGGTGTCGAGGAGTAGGGGACGGCCGCCGAGCGCGGCCAGTTTCGCTTCCGTGCACAGCACGAGCAGGCGCTCGCGGCCGCCCGCCGCGCGCAGGACGCGCGGCGAGATCTGCTGGTTGCCGCGGCCGAGGAGGAAGCCCTGGCCGCCGATGGGGGAGAGGGCGATCCAGGCGGGGCCGAGTGCGAGGAGGGCGTCCTCGCCGGCGTCGAGTGCCACGATCCGGGGCGGACGGCCCGGCCGCAGGGCGAGCGCGTCGACTCCGGTGAGCGAGACGTCCGCGCCCAGCGCGGCCGCCACCGCCCGGGTGGTGCTGCCGGGGCCGAGCACCAGCAGCCCGTCCCCGACCCGTTCGGCGACCTCGGCCGCGATCCCGCCGACCGACTCCGGCGCGCCGGCGGTGCTGCCGGTCTTGCGCTGCTGCACCCGGACCGGCACATCGGGCACGGGCAGCCACCCGAAGATCCGGGAGGTGACGCGCCCTTCGCCCAGGGCGTCCTCGTCGCGGTCCATCACCTCGG
>NZ_JBEXPH010000305.1:0-6978 GCF_040611955.1 Streptomyces sp. NPDC006510
GGTGGAGCCCCGGAGCCGGAAGGCCGCTGCGGGGGCCCGGCCCGCGCTGTCGGCCCGGGGCGGCGCGGGGCTTCGGAGCCTCGGGGGTCTCCCTGCCCGGCGCTGCCACGGGCTTCCGCTGCCGGTGACGTCTCCACCCCGGTCTCCCGTATTCCCTCCCTGCCCCTTTCGGCACACATGCCGATGCCCCGGTCTCGTGGTCCCACCATGTGTTCGGTGGGAGCGCGAGACCGGGGCGTCGGAGGATGCGGCCGGTGCCGCTCGGCTCACCAGCGCTTCAACTCGGGGAAGAAACCCGGTATCTCGGTGGCGCGACCGGTGCGCAGGGCGGTTCGGTAGATGTGGTAGCCGACGGCCAGGTCGAGGACGCCGAGGCCGAACGGGGAGAAGACGGTGGGGCGGTCGTGGGCCAGGGTCACATCGCCGCGCAGCACGTCGGCCAGCGTGCCGTCGATGAAGTCGCGCGTGCCATGCTCCATCTCCGTCAGATGGGGCGAGGTCTGCGCGGTGAGGCAGTGGTCGATGTCGTCCAGGACGTTGTGGCACTTGATCATGACGGTGGGGTGGATGTCGCGCAGGGACAGGTTCAGGATGAGCTGGCCCGGCAGGAGGGTCTGCCGGTCCGTCAGCCAGGGCGCCGGCGCGGTGGTGGCGAGGATGACCAGGTCGGCGGTGGCCAGGGCCGCGTCGATCTGTGCCACGGTGCGGGTCTGCCAGCCGTGGGTGCCGGCGGCGTAGGCGGCGAAGGTCTCGGCGTACGCGTCGACGTGGTCGTGGACCAGGCATTCGCGGACGTTGGTGCCGCGCGCCGCGAGGAAGTCGGAGACGGTCCGGCCGATGACGCCGGCGCCGACGAAGAGCACCGTCTTCGGGCTGTCGCCGTCGGCGAGGGTCTCCACCGCGAGCGCGGCGGACGCCGCGGTGCGGGCGGCGCTGATGCCGGACGCCTCCAGGCAGGCGAACGGGTAGCCGGTCTCGGCGTCGTTCAGCAGGAGGACGGCGGAGGCGCGCGGCAGGTTCTGGCTCACGTTCTGCGGGTAGCTGGCGATCCACTTGAGGCCGGAGACCGGTGTGTCGCCGCCGAGGTGGGCGGGCAGAGCGATGATCCGGGCGCCGGGATCGTGCGGGAAGCGCAGGAAGTGGCTGTTGGGGTTCACGGTGGCCCCGCGGCTGTGCTGGAGGTAGGTCTCCCGTACGAGGTCCAGGACGTCCGACGGCGCGGAGCCGATGACATCCTGGGCAACGGAGCCGTCGATCACGTGGAAGGTTGACATCGGTGGTTGCCTTTCGCGGACGGGATCAGGTGAGGACGCCGAAGTTCCGCTCGACCCAGTCGTTGTTGTAGACAGTGCCGAGGTAGCGCTCGCCGAGGTCGGGAGAGATCGCGGCGATGCGGGAGCCGGCTGGGATGGTGTCGGCGTGGCGGCGGACGGCGGCCAGCACCGAGCCGGTGGAGCCGCCGGTGAGCAGGCCGTGGGTGCGGGCGAGCAGTCGGCATTCGCGTACGGCGTCCTCCTCGGCGACCAGTACCACGTCGTCGGCGAGGCCGGGTTCGAACAGTTCGGGGATGCGGCTGGCGCCCAGTCCGGGGATGCGTCGCGGGCCGGGTGCGGCGCCGAAGATGACGGAGCCGAGGGCGTCGACGGCGACGATCCGGGTGTGCGGCGAGAACTCGCGCAGGTATTGCGCGCAGCCGACGAACGTGCCGGTGGAGCCGACGCCGATGAACAGGTAGTCGAGATGCTGGACCGTCTTGAGCAGGGTGCGCGCGGTCTGTTCGTAATGGGCGCGCGGGTTGGCCGGGTTGGCGTACTGGTTGAGCCAGACCACGGTCGGGTCCGCTTCGATGTGGCGCCGGATGTGGGCGATGCGGGACTGGAGGAAGCCGCCGTTGGCATCGACGGTGTCGACGACGACCACCTCGGCGCCCAGGGCACGCATGTGATCGATGCTGGTGGCGTTGGTGTTCGGGTCGACGACGCAGGTGAAGCGGTAGCCCTTGGTGGCGCAGATGGAGCTGAGGGCGATACCGAGGTTTCCGGACGAGGACTCGATGACGCGGGCGCCCGGCGTGAGGACGCCGCGGTGCTCGGCGTCCTCGATGAGGCTCAGCGCGGTCTTCAGCTTGACGGAGCCGGCCGGGTTGAGGCCCTCGATCTTCAGGAAGAGGTCCGAGCCGGGCACCATCCGGGGCAGCAGGACGAAGAGGTCGTCGGTGACCAGCTCGTAGGTGTGCTCGTAGATCATGACCGGGGCTCCCAAAGGTCTTCGGGGCCGGTCTCCTCCGCCGCGTAGCGGCCCAGTGCGCTGACAGCCATGCGCAATTCCAGCGCCATGGCGTCCAGCAGGCGTTCGAGGCCGTTCTCGGGGTCCTCGTCGGCGGCGATCAGTGCGGCGCGGCCGAGGCCGACGGCGCGGGCGCCGAGGGCGAGCAGCTTCACGGCGCGGATGCCGTCCCAGACGCGTCCGCTGGCGAGGAGGGTGCGGCCGGCGGGGTCGACGCGGCGCAGGCATTCGGCGAGGGGCAGTCCGACGTGGCCGAGGAAGCCGGTCGGGGCCCAGCCGGTGCCGCCCTCGGCACCGTCGACGGCGACGGCGTCGGCGCCGGCGTCCCAGGCGATGGTGGCGGCTTGGCCGATGTCGCGGCCGGGGAAGAGCTTCACCCAGCAGCGGGCGCGCGGGTAGTTGTTGCGCATGAGCTGGATCTGCCGACGGAAGATCTCGTCGGTGAAGGTGCCCGGGCTCGCGCAGCGCAGGATCGAAGAGGCGCTGGGGCCCAGCCGTTCGACGGAGTACTGTCCGGCGAGGTCGGCCGCGACCGCTTCGCTGATCATGGTGAGGCCGCCGAGGCCGGGCTTGGCACCCTGGCCGACCTTGAGTTCGAAGCCGAGGCGGCCGGTGGTCAGGAGGCCGGTGACGGCGGGGTCGCTGTAGACCTGGTTCCAGACCTCGGAGTCGGCGTCCTCGGTGCTCTGCTGGACGCAGATGCCGCCTACGCCGTCGGGGAGTTCCTCGCAGTACGCCTGGACGCGTTCCAGCAGGCCCTTGCGGTGGTCGTCACCGCTGGAGCGGAAGCCGTTCATGGGGGCGACGTTCTCGCCGATGACCATGGGGATGCCGAGCCGTCCGGCCTGGCGGCTGAGGGCGAGGCTGGTGCCGGTGACGCGGGTGGAGCCGAGCGCCGACAGGTAGACCGGCAGCGGGGCGGTGAAGCCGCCGAGGGCGGTATCGAGCCGGACATCGGAGTGGAGGGGTTCGCGGCCGAGGTCGATGAGCTTGGCCAGGCGGCCCGGCATGAAGACGGGCGGGGCCAGGCGCAGTCCGTCGATCTCGTCGCCGGCGGATTCGGGGGCGGCGCCGAAGACGGCGGTGCCGTAGCTGTTCAGGGGCGGGAAGACGGCGGCGGCGCCGTCGCGGGCCCGGGCGCGGACGGTGTCCTCGGGCAGGCCTGGTGCAGCCAGCTGGGTCACGGCGACACGACCCCCGCGATCTTCGGGAAGGCTGTGGTCCGCCAGACGGAGTCCAGGCCGGTGACCCAGCGGGTCAGGCGCTCCAGGCCGATGCCGAAGCCGGCGCTGCTGGGGATGCCGTGCCGGGCGACGTCGAGGTACCAGGCGTACTTGGAGGGGTTCTCGCCGGTTTCGCGCATCCGGGTGACCAGGGCCGCGTAGTCGTACTCGCGTTCGCTGCCGCTGCACAGTTCGCCGCAGCCCTCGGGGGCGATGAGGTCGAAGTTGAGCAGGGTGCCGGGCTCGGCCGTGCTCTCCTTGTCGTAGAAGCCGCGGGAGCCCTTGGGGTAGCCGACGATGAAGAACGGGGCGTCTGCCTGGCGGGAGATGCGCTCCTCGGCCTCCCACTCGATCTCGGTGCCGGCGGCCTGCGGGTACCCGTCGCGGCGCAGGCCGTCGACGACCTCGCCGTGCGGGACGCGGGCGAACGGCCGGGCCACGAGGCGGCGCAGGACGTCGGGTTCGCGGCCGAGGACGGCGAGGTCGTCGCCGCACTCGTCGACGACGGTGGTCACGGCGTGGCGGACCAGCCGCTCGGCGACGCCCATGGCGTCGTCCCGGGTGGCGCCCGCGTACTCGACGTCGATCTGCCGGAACTCGGTGAGGTGGCGGTGGGTGCTGCTGGTCTCGACGGGTTCGAGGCGGACGTTGGGCGCGACGAGGAAGATGCGGTCGAAGGCCAGCAGCGATGCCTGCTTGTAGAGGATGGCGCTGGTCATCAGCTTGTAGCGGTGGCCGTAGTAATCGACGTCGACCTGCTTGGCGCCGCGCGAGCCCGGGTCGGTGACGGGGCCGATGACCGGGTGGGCCATCTCCACGGCGCCGTCGGAGCGCAGGAAGGAACGGGCCCCGGCCATGAGTGCCTGCTGGATGCGCAAGGCCGCGTGGGTGCGCGGGTCGCGCAGGTGTTCCAACGGTGACGGCAGTGCGGCGGCCTCGGGTGCCGGCGGGAGATCTATCTGAAGTGTCATGTCTGTCGTGTCCTGTCCTGTCGTTGCCGGGTCGGGGGCACCAGCCACCGGTGGCGGAGGGCGCCGGGGCGGGGGCCGCTCGGATCAGCTCGCCCTGTCGAGGCGGGCGGCGGGGTCGTCGTAGCGGTTCTTGACGTGGTTGAGCGCTTGCAGCAGTCCGGACGAGGTCAGCCGCCGGGACGGCTGTGCGGCGGTGGGCCGGCCGAGCGGGAGCGACCCGGTGCGGGACCACTCCAGCCGGCCGCGGTCGGAGATGAAGCTGCGGGTGCGCCCCGCGTTGTCGGGGTGCAGGCAGAAGGGGACATCGAGGTAGCCGTGGGCGAAGGCGCGGATCAGGGCCTGGCCGAGGTCGTCGTGCAGGTTCAGGACGGCCTCGACGAGGGAGCGGGCCTCCGCCTCGATGCCGGTGGACGGCGGCGGAGCGGCCGGCCGCGTGGTGTGGGCGGCAGCGGCGGCGGTCTCCAGCGCGATGACGTTCTCCTCGACGGAGGGGATGCGGGCCGACTCCGCCGGTGTCTTGACGATGAGCCGGGTGGCGCCGGTGCGCACGGCGAGCCGGGCGGCGTCCGCCACGAGCCGCAGCGCACCGTCCCAGGTCTCCGGGTAGACGCCCATGTACGCGTAGACGACCACGTGCCAGGAGGTGTCCGGGAGTTGGTCGGCGGCGAGGGCGCGCAGCGCGTGGACGGCCTCCTCGTCCTGTTCGCGGCTGGTCTGCTGGGCGTAGCTGAGGGAGATGCTGCGCAGGCCGTGCTGGCGGAAGAACATGGCTTCCAGGACGGAGAGGGCGACGAGCAGGGAGGGCGGGCAGAGCTGGCCCAGCATGCAGCCGCCGAAGGTCTCCAGATGCGGTTCGGTGCCGGCCTCGCGCAGGGCGGCGAGCCTGCGGCATGCTTCGGCCCAGGCGCGGACCGAGGTGGCCAGCGGGGTGCGGCCGTAGGGCAGGCAGTAGGAGACGGGGCCGCCCTCGGTGGCGTCGAGTCCGGCGGCGATGAGGGCTTCGACGATCCGGCCGGGCCGTGCGGAGCCGTGCCGTACCTGGACAGGGAAACCGGGTCCGTGGACGCCGTCGAGGAGACCGGTGGTGGTCTCGATGGGCATGCTGACCAGCGGATAGCCGTTGAGGTGGTGGTCTTGGGCGACGGCGCGGGCGGCGGCGGCGTAATCGCCGACGCGGGTGAAGCTGTCCAGGGTGAGGGTGCCGACGGTGGTGGCGTCGGCGGCGCGGGTGGCGATCAGGCCGGTGCGCATCCGGGCGGGGTCGGCGAAGCCCATACGGGGCTGCACGACGAGGCTGCCGGTGCGGGCGGCGTCGGCAATGAAGCGGTGGAAGGCGCCGCCGGCGGGGGCGGGTTCAGCGGACGGCATCGGCATGGGACCTTCCGTGCCGGTGCCCGGCCAGGGCGTCGAGCAGGGTGAGCAGTCCCGGGACGGCGTTCGCGCCGGTCAGGACGGCGTCGAAGCCGGCGTCGGTGAGCGAGGCGTGGACGTCCGGGGCGATGGTGCCCGAGGTGTCCAGCTTGCCTCCGACGACGAGCGACACCCTGGCCAGCGCCGGCACGGCGCGCACCGCACGGGCCAGGCCCGTCGCCTCCTCGGCGCCGTGCCCGTTGACCGTGCTGACGACGATGAGGTCGGGCGTGCGGGCCGTGGCCTCCTCGATCAGGACGCCGACCGGGACGCACGCGCCGAGATTGGTGACCTCCCAGCCCTGTTCCTCGAGCAGTAGTTGCAGGAAGAGCAGGTTCCAGGTGTGTGAGTCCGAGGCGATGGTGGTCAGGACTGCGTGGTGCGGGCTGTCCGGGGGCTGGCGATGCGGGTACACGACCGGCTTTTCCTCTCGACACCGTGATGGGGCCGCGACCGCTGCGATCGGGCCGGGTACCCGTGAAATCGCCCTCCTTGGGGCGTCCGGGCTGTGCACTAGTGACGCCGTCCATGGTGGCCAGCGGTGATCGCAAGCGGCACTGGGCAGTTGTGACCAGCCCGAGGGGCGTCATTTGTGTCCACTGGGGTCGCGCGTCCGCGCGTCCTAGCCTGCTCGTCGCGGACGTTCGGCGCCGGCGGTCGCGGTTTTGTCGCCGCCACGGTCCCCGGCCCGCCCGGAGGCCCCCGCCCTGTCTCTCGCCGCGCGCCGTACGACGTGCCGCCCGTGAACCGCTTGTACCGCTGACGATGTCCTGACGATGGGGAGTGAACGGTGGCTGATCACCAGCTGGGGGAGTGGCGGCACGCACTGGCGGGCCTCGAGCCGCTGGAACTGCCGTCGGACCGCCGGCCGTCGGACGACGGACCGGGCCTTGCGGACCGGGTCCCGTTCGACGTGCCCGCCCGCACCGCCGACGCGCTGGCCGCGCTGGCCCGCGACCGGGGCGTGGAGCTGCCCGCTGTCCTGCTGACGGTGTTCCACACGCTGCTGGCGCGGCACGCCGGCCGGGGCGACGTCCCGGTGGCGGTGCCGGCGGACGGCACGCGGGACACGGATGCGGCGACCGTGG
>NZ_JBEXPH010000306.1:0-6967 GCF_040611955.1 Streptomyces sp. NPDC006510
AGCCGGCCCGGCCCGGCCGCGCCCCACCCTCCCCCGGCGGGAACCCGGGCCGGGACCCGGGTGCCGGGACCGTCCGGCCTTGTCGCGCCGCCCCGGCACCGGGGAGGATCACAGCCATGCAGATCAAGGGTGTTCTCTTCGACTTCTCCGGGACTCTCTTCCGCATCGAGCCGGTCCGGTCCTGGCTGCGCGCGGTTCTCATCGAGCGGGAGGTGACGGTGGGCGAGGCCGACTTCGAACGGTACGCGGGCGAGCTGGAGGCCGCCGGGGCGCTGCCGGGCGGCCCGTCTCCCCGCCACGTCCCCGCCCGGCTCTCCGCCGCGTGGGCCACCCGTGACGAGAGCGCGGAACTGCACCGGGAGGCGTACACCGGACTGGCCCGGCAGGTGGCCCTGCCGGATCCCGGCCTGTACGACGCGCTGTACGAACGGCACCGGTCACCCGCCGCCTGGCAGCCGTACCCGGACGCGACGGAGGTGCTCGGCGCGCTGCACGACAGCGGCACCAGGATCGGCGTGGTCAGCAATATCGGCTGGGACCTGCGGCCGGTCTTCCGGGCACACGGCCTGGACGCCCTGATCGATGCCTATGTCCTGTCGTACGAGCACGGCATCCAGAAGCCGGACGCACGACTTTTCCACACCGCCTGCACAGATCTCGGGCTGGATCCGGCGGATGTGGTCATGGTCGGCGACGACCGGCACGCGGACGGCGGGGCCGCGGCACTGGGCTGTGACGTGCGGTTTGTGCACCATCTGCCGGTGGAGGAGCGGCCCGACGGACTGCGGACGCTCGGACTGGTGCCGGGCGTTGCCTGACAAACATGTGAGAGATGTCCCTGACGCCCAATGGGTCCGATTGTCACATCGGGGCCTTAGCCTGTATGCATGTCCCGTTCTCCGTGCCCCTCCGATTCCACGCGCACTGCCGCCGTGGTGAACAAAGAGATCCGTGACCTGTGGCAGCGCTCGGGCGGCTGCCTGTCCCCGGAGGACGAGGAGCAGTACCAGCGGCTGCTGGTGGAGTGGGCCGCGGCCACGAGCGGCGGAGCCAGGTCCGCCGCCTAGGCACATCGCGGACACCGCGCAGCCCCGCAGGGGGGATCCGCCCTGCGGGGCTGCTTCGGTGCGCGATGGAGCCGGCTGTCGCCGGCCGGGTGGAGGATCCGGCCGGTCAGCGGTCGAAGTACTCCGGCTGGGTCTGCACATTGAGCTCGTCCAGCCGCACCCGCTTCGCCGGGTCGGTCCGCCGGTCGTCGAGCTTCAGGACGTCGAAGCCCTTGGCGATGTCGTTGGAGTAGATGTAGCCGTTGTAGTAGTACGCCGACCAGGGGCCGGCCGTGGTGACGGCGTCGGTGCGGACCGGGCCGCGCTCGAAGTAGCCGATCTCCTTCGGCTTCGACGAGTCGGTGAAGTCCCACACCGACACTCCGCCCTGGTACCAGGCCTGGACCATCAGGTCGCGGCCCTTGACCGGGATGATCGAACCGTTGTGGGCGACACAGACCTCGGTGTCGGCCTGCGGGCGGTCGATCTTGAAGTAGCTGCGGAAGACCAGCTTGCGGTGGTCGCCCCTGCCGACGATGTCGTAGATGCCGTTGGCGCCGCGCTTCGGGCCGATCTCCTCGTTGCAGGTGGCCGCGCCACCGCCACCGAGCTCATCGGTGAAGACGACCTTGTCCGTCGTCCGGTTGAACGTCGCCGAGTGCCAGAACGCGAAGTTCACATTGTCCTGCACCCGGTCGATGATCTTCGGGTTCTCCGGGTCCTCGATGGAGAACAGCAGGCCGTCGCCCATACAGGCACCGGCGGCCAGGTCCTTCGAGGGCAGCACGGTGATGTCGTGGCAGCCGGTGGTCTTGGAGACGCCCGGGTTTTCCGGAGCACCCGGGTTGCCGCCGTCCGGGAAGAGCACCGGGAAGTTCACCACCGCGGCCTTCTCGGGCGCGCCGCGCGGCACCTTGATGACGGAGATCCCGTCGTGCGGCGGCTGGCAGTCGGGGAACGTCGCGCTCGGCGAGTACGAGGAGACGTACACGTACACGTTCTTGCGCTCGGGGACCAGGGTGTGGGTGTGCGATCCGCACGCGGTCTCGACGGCGGCGACGTACTTCGGGTTGCGCTTGTCGCTGATGTCGAAGACCTTCATGCCCTCCCAGGAGGACTTCTCCGTGGCGGGCTGGGTGGTGCTGGTGCAGGAGTTGTCGCTGCGCGAGGAGTCGGTGGACAGGAAGAGCAGGTTGCCCGAGACCGAGATGTCGTTCTGCGAGCCGGGACAGAGGACCTGCGAGACCGTCTTCGGGGACCTGGGATCGCTGATGTCGAAGATCCGGAAGCCGTCGTAGTTTCCGGCGAAGGCGTACTTCCCCTGGAAAGCCAGGTCCGTGTTGAGGCCCTTGAGCGCGTCCTTCGGAACGTTGGCCAGATGGGTGATGTTGCCGCTGTGGACGATCTCGTCCACGCCGGGTATCTCGCCGCTGTTGATGGCGGCCCTGGCTTCGGCCTGCTGGGCGGTGGAGACGTCCGTCCGGGCCGCATCCGTGTCACCGGGATCGGGTGTCGCGGCCGCGGGACCGGCCATCAGCAGCGTGGCCAGCAGGCCGGCGGCTGCCGTAGCCACACCCAGGCGTCTGCGCCGCACCGGGCTCGTGTGCAACGAAATCACTGCGTCCTCCCATGTATCCGAACGTAGTTGAACGGTTCACGGTCCTCGGCAGTATCGTCCTTCCCATGGTGATCCCAACAGATGGCAACAGAGACGTAATGAAAGTTTCTGATCACTGCCGTGCGGAAGCGTGTTAGGACGATTGGCAACCACCTCATATGGCCATGGAGGTCCACTTGTTGATCCGCCGTCAGACCATGTGTGTACGCAGATCCGTTCTTGTCGCAACAGCCGTGTCCGCCGTTCTCGCCCTCGCCGCGTGCGATGCGGGAGACGGTGACAGCCGTACGAAGGCGCAGGCGGGCGGGGGCCCTTCGGTGGTGGCGCCCGGAAAGCCGGGAGAGCCCGCACGGACCCTGTCCGCCGAGGAGGCCGTGAAGGCCGCCGGGGACGACACCCCCAACTCGGCCGACTATCGTTATGTGCGCATGATGATCCAGCACCACGCCCAGGCCCTGGAGTTGACCGAGCTCGTCCCGTCGCGCGCCGGCTCCTCCTCGGTCAAACGGCTCGCCGAGCGCATCAGCGCGGGCCAGAAGCCGGAGATCGGCGCCATGGAGGGGTGGCTCCAACACAACGGCGGGGAGAAGCGCACCTCCGCCCACGACCACTCGGCGATGCCCGGGATGGCGACCCCGGCACAGCTGAAGCAGTTGCGCGAGGCGGACGGCACGGCCTTCGACAAGCTCTTCCTGAAGTTGATGATCACCCACCACCAAGGGGCGATCACGATGGCGACCGAGGTGCTCACGGAGGGGAACAACGTGCAGATAGAGGAGATGGCCGGGGACGTCGTCGCGCAGCAGACCGTGGAGATCAACAGAATGCGCGCGATGTCGTCCTGACGAAGCCCCGGGCGCGCCTCTCCCCCGCTCCGCCCGCCGGTGCCATGCTGGAGGCATCCCCCGGGAAGAGGTGCGCCGTGCTCCGTGTCGCCGTCGTCGGCTCCGGCCCCAGCGGGGTCTATACCGCCCAGGCCCTGGTCGCGCAGGACCGGGTTCCCGATGTCCGGGTCCATGTGCTGGACCGGCTCCCCTGCCCGTACGGCCTGGTGCGTTACGGCGTCGCCCCGGACCACGAGAAGATCAAGTCGCTGCAGAACAGTCTGCGGACCGTTCTGGAGCACGAGCGGATCACCTTCCTCGGGAATGTCGAGGTGGGCGGCGACGGGATTCCGCCCGAGCGGCTGCGTGAGCTCTACGACGCGGTGGTCTACTGCGTCGGCGCCGCGACCGACCGCGCTCTCGCCGTCCCCGGCGAGGGGCTGCCCGGCAGCTGCTCCGCCACCGAGTTCGTCTCCTGGTACAGCGCACACCCCGACGCGGCCGCCAACGGCTTCGCGCTCCGGGCCCGTTCGGTCGTGGTGATCGGGGTCGGCAATGTGGCGGTGGACGTGGCACGCATTCTCGCGCGGAGCGCACAGGAGCTGCACCCCACCGACGTGCCGCACGGTGCGCTCGGCGCGCTGGCCGGCAGCCGGGTGCGCGAGATCCACATGGCGGGCCGACGCGGACCGTCACAGGCCAGGTTCACCACCAAGGAGCTGCGCGAGCTGGGCGGTCTGCCGCAGGCCCGGGTCGTGGTGGACGAGGCTGAGCTCGCCCGAGATCCGGCGTACGCCGATCCGTCCGCCCGGCCGGTCCCCACCCTGTCCTCACCGCCGAACGCGCCGCCCCTGACGGCGGCGGCGCGGCGCAATGTCGAGGTGCTGCGCGGATGGGCGGCGGCCGGCCCCGAAGGCGCGGGCCCCGGCGGGCAGCCGGTGCGCAGCATCCACCTGCGGTTCTTTCTGCGTCCGGTCGAGCTGCTGGAGCGGGACGGCCGGGTGGCCGGGGTGCGGTTCGCCCGTACCGTGCCGGACGGCAGCGGGGGTGTGCGCGACGCCGGTACGTACGAGGACATCGACGCCCAGCTGGTGCTGCGGGCGGTCGGCTACCGCGGGATCCCGCTGCCCGGTCTGCCCTTCGACCCGGTCCGCGGGACGGTGCCACATCTGGCGGGGCGGGTGCTGCGGGACGGGGTGCCGTCGCCCGGGGAGTACGTCGCCGGGTGGATCAAGCGGGGGCCGACCGGAGTGATCGGCTCGAACCGGTCGTGCGCGAAGGAGACGGTGGCCTCGCTGCTCGACGACGCCCCACTGCTCGCCGGGCGTCCGTCGGCACCCGACCCGGTGGCCGCCCTGCGGGCATGGGGGCTGCGCCCGGTGGAATGGGACGGCTGGCTGTCCATCGAGCGGGCTGAGGCGGCGCTCGGCCGGTCGCTGGGCCGGGAGCGGGTGAAGATCCCGGACTGGGCGGGGCTGCTGGGCGCCGCACGGGGTGGCGGCCGGGACGGGGCGTGAGGTCAGCGGTCCTCGCCGATGCGCTGCACCTGCCGGTTCGCCGCGTCGAGGACGCGGTCGAGGAGCCCGGGGAACAGCGCCTCCAGGTCGTCCCGTCGCAAGCCGTTCATCTTGGCCGTGCCGCGGTAGATCTGCTGGATGATCCCGCTCTCGCGCAGCACCCGGAAGTGGTGCGTGGAGGTGGATTTGGACACCGGCAGTTCGAAACGGGAACAGGTCAGCTCGGCATCGGCGGCGGCCAGCTCACGGACGATGCGCAGCCGCATCGGGTCCGAGAGCGCGTGGAGCACCCCTTCGATGCGGATCTCGTCCCGCGCGGGGTGGTCGAGCACGCGACCGGCCGCCTCGGCGGCGCTTGCGGCAGGGGCGCTGGCGGGGGTCACGACGGCTCCACTTCCTGAGGTTGCTCCGGTCCTCCATATTACGAGACTCATCGTAGTTCCCTATGCACCGGGCGGTGGGGCCGGCCATCAGCCGGCCCCACCCGTCAGCCACCCGTCAGCCGCTGAGCAGGTCCGGGTTCTCGGCGAGCGAGGCAAGATGCCCGGCCGGATCGGCGATCAGCTTGCGGGCCGTCAGATCGAGCATCCCCGCCACGCCCGTGACCTCCGCCGCGACGGTGCCGTCCTCCTTGAGGATCTGCTGCGCGACCGTGAACGTCTTCCCCTCGCCGTACACGAACCGGCAGGTCACCCGTACCCGGTCGCCGCCCCGGAGCTCCCGCAGGAACTTCACCGTCGTCTCCAGCGCGACCGGCCCGACGCCGCTGGCCAGCAGCTTGTCCTGCGGCAGTCCCGCGGCGCGCAGGAGCTCCCAGCGGGCATGTTCGGCGTACTGCAGATACACGGCCTGGTTCAGGTGTCCCTGTGTGTCGAGCTCGTAGCCCCGGACGGTCACGTCAACAAGAAAAGTCATGAACGTCCCAACCCCGAGCCGCATTCCGCCATTCCCGCATCCGCACCACCTCCCGCCTCCACCGCTCCGGCCCCCTTACGGCCCTGTCGTGCCCAGGTAACCTCCTCACCGCTGGAGACTGCAGCAGAATCCGACAGACCTTGCTCCTCGGAATGAACTGCTTGCCCGAATCCCGAGGCGGGTCAGGGTTCTCCGGCGGGACCTCGCAGGTGTTCATCGAGCGCCCGCGCTGTTGGCTACGTCCTCGATCCGGGCGGCAGGGACGCGGCGCCCGGCAGGATCGGCGCGGCGGGTCCTTACCTCAACCAGGTCCTCTCGGAGAATGGGTCCTCTCGGACCCGGTGGATTCGCGGACGACGAGCCGGTAGCCGGGGCGGGGCCGTCGTGGTTCGGGAACTGGGCTGCCGGAGAGCCGTTCGACGAGGCTGTCGACGGCGAGCCGTGCGATGGCTTCCTTGTCGGGGGCGATGGTGGTGAGCGTGGTGGCCCCGTACAGGCTCTCCTCGATGTTGTCGAAACCGACGACGGCGACGTCCTCGGGGATGTGGAGCCCGCGTGAGGCGAGGGTGCGCATGGCACCGATGGCGATCAGGTCGTTGTACGCGAACACCGCGTCGGGCCGCTCTCCCCGGTCCAGGAGGGCGGCCATGGCGGTGGCGCCGCCCTCGCGCCCGTAGCCGTCGGTGACCACGACCAGCGACTCGTCGGGCTCGATGCCGGCCGCGGTGAGTTCCTCGCGCCAGCCGCGCAGCCGCAGATGGGCGGGCTGGCGCGCACGAGCCCGCTTCGATCTGCGGCAAACGGGGTCGTGAGAGCCTGCGCGGCCTGTGGACGGCTCGGTTTACAACGTTATGCAGGCGGTGTGACACGGGCGGCAAGACATCGTCGAGTTGTTTCTGCGAAGTTGCGAAGTGCCGCGCCCGCGAGGCTAAGTGCCGTACCAGCGTGATGAATTGCCGAACTGCCTTGTGGGAGCAGTCCGAGGCATCCAACGCCGACCGGCGCCGCACCTCCGGCCGTCGGACAACGCGTCTGACGGCCGGAGGC
>NZ_JBEXPH010000307.1:0-6944 GCF_040611955.1 Streptomyces sp. NPDC006510
GCCGGGCGGCGGCCCGCGCGGCGACCCGCAGGGCCTCGACGTTCTCCGCCACGGTCGGGATGCGGTGCGCCTCGGCCGCCGTCTTCACGATCAGCCGGGCCGCCCCGGTCTCCACGGCCAGTTCGGCCGAGCGTTCCAGGAGCTCCAGGGAGCCGTGCCGGGTCTGCGGGTAGAGGCCCATGTAGGTGTAGAGGACGATGTGCCGGTCGGTGTCCGGCAGGAACTCGCCGGCCAGCCGGTGCAGCGCGTGCATCGCGTCGCGGTCCTGGTCCGCGTTGGTCTGCTGGGCGTAGCTGAGCGAGATGCTGCGCAGCCCCGCCCGGTGGAAGAAGAGCGCCTCCAGCGCGCTGATCGCGACGAGCAGTCCGGGCGGGCACAGCTGGCCGAGCATGCAGCCGCCGAAGGTCTCCAGATGCGGTTCCGCCCCGGTGCCGCGCAGTCCGGCCAGGAAGTCGCAGCTCTCCCGCCAGTTGCGTACGGAGTCCAGGAGCGGGGTGCGTCCGTAGGGCAGGCAGTAGGAGACCGGGCCGCCCTCCGTCGCGTCCAGGCCGAGCCGGGCCAGTGCGGCCACGATGCGCTGGGGGCGTGCCGATCCGTGCCGGATCTGCACCGGGAAGCCCGCGTCGCGGACACCGTCGAGGACCCAGCGTGAGGTGTGCGGGCTGTAGGAGGTGAGGGGGAATCCGTTGAGCGGGACGCCGCTGTTCAGCGCACGGGCCGCGGACGGCTCGTCGTTGACCCGGGTGTAGCTGTCGATCGTCATGGTGCCGACGACCGCGTCGGCCGCTCCCTTGGTGGCCAGCAGGCCGGCCCTCATCAGCGCGGGGTCGGAGAAGCCCATCCGGGGCTGCACCACGAGAGTGCCGCGGGCCTGCGCCCTGGCGACGAAGCGGCCGAAGGAGAGCGGTCGCCGGTGCACGGTGGTGCGGCTGACGGGAGCCGCCTCCTGGACCGTCGCGGTCATCGTTCCACCTCCTTGGGCAGCGAGTCGACGTAGGACTCGAAGGCGGCGAGGTCGACGCCGTCCTGGAAGACCGCGTCGAACCCGGCCCTCATCAGGGCGTCGGCCTCTTCCTCCCCGTCCCCGGACACGCCGAGCTTGCCGCCGATGACCGCGGGCAGGCCGGTCAGCTCCCAGCGCGACCGGATGGCCCCGATGAGCGGCTCGGCGTCGTTGAAGCCGTGCCCGTTGACGCTGCTGACGACCAGTAGGTCGGGCTGGAACTTGCAGCAGGACTCGACTATCTCGTCCCCGGGCACGCAGGAACCCAGATTGACGACCTTGTGCCCGAGGTCTTCGAGCAGCAATTGGATGTAGATGAGATTCCAGGTGTGCGCATCGGATTGCAGTCCGGTGACAACAACATCCAGCGGCCCGGATCGATGACGAGCCGCCCATTCCGCAGGCTTCATTGTTCGCTTCGTCCACATCATTGGATGACAAGGGGAGAAAGAGGCCCAGGCTTGCCCGGAACTTCCTTTCGGCCACAACCGTAGATTCGCTCCGGAGCCTTTTCCGGCGTCACCGGCGGCAACTGAGCGGCAGCAGAGGAGCAGTTGAGCGACAGTCCGGTGCCGGGCGGTCGACGGGGCGTGAGACTGACCGCACTGCACCCGCAGAATTCAGCGCCCGGCCCCGTGCACACCGCCGGCGAACGACCGAGGAGTCATGACATGGCAGAGACCGGCCACAGCGTCCGTCCGGCGGACGTGCTCGCGGACGTCCTGGCGGAGGTACGGGAACGGGTCGACCGGCGAGAGGCGCTCGGCGAGGCGCAGGTCGCCGTGCTCGAAGCCGCGGTGAACATCGTCCGCGCAGGTCAGCCCGGGGGCGAGGTGATGCCGGTGGAGCGTTCGGAGCTGGTGCGCGAGGCGCTCGGCGCGGTGCGCGCGGCCACCGTGGCGACCGGGGTGGCCCTCACGTACGCGCATCGCACGGCCCGGGTGCTCACCTGATCCCGCGGTCCGTGGTGCCGCCGATCTGCCTGGACTTCTGCCCGGCGGACCGGTCCGCGACTCCTAGGCTTTGTTTCAGCCGGAAAACTCAGGCACACCTGACGACTTCACGTACAACTTCGTCCAACCGAGGTGGAAATCATGGCAACCAACCCGTTCGAGGACTCCCAGGGCCGCTATGTAGTGCTGGCCAACGAAGAGGGTCAGTATTCGCTGTGGCCGGCCCGGATCCAGCAGCCGGCGGGCTGGGAACTGGTGAAGGACGAGGGCAGCAAGCAGGAATGCGGTGAATTCATCGAGGCGAACTGGACCGATATGCGGCCGCGTTCGGTCGTTGCGGCCATGGGTGGCTGAACCCATCGGCTCGCCCGTTCCGGTAGGGCGGGTGCGAGGCGCGATACGCGCCCGCACCCGCCCTTTCGCGTGAAGACCGGAACGGGGCGGGGCTGGTGCGGTGCAGCGGTGTGGCCTGCACAGAAGGAACAGGAGGAACAGGAGGAACGGAGGGGCGGAGGGGCGGACCGCACGAGGCTCCTGGCAGACATGGGCGGTCTTGGTCGTGAACCCATGTCTGCCAGGAGCCGGGAGGGGCGGGCGGTCAGTCCTGGATGCCGCGTACGCACCACTCAAGCACCGCGGCGGCGGCGGTCATCTTGTGGTGGGCCTGCCGCCAGGCCCGGCTCGACGGGCCGTCGAGCACCTCGTCGGTGACCTCCTCGCCCCGGACCGCAGGCAGGTCGTGCAGGAAGACGGTGCGCGGGCCGGCGAAGCGGTCCAGGAACGCGCGGTTGATCTGGAAGCCGTCGAAGTCCTTGAGCCAGTCGGGGTTCTCCTTCGTCACCCCCATGGTCTGCCACCGGCTGGTGTACACCGCGTCCACCGGGCCCTCGACCTCGTCGGCCGTCACGACCTGGCTCACCAGGGCCTTGCCGCCGCTGAGTTCGGCCGCCAGGTCCAGGGTCTCCTTGGGTACCTCGTACCCCTGCGGGCACAGCAGGGTGAGGCGCAGGCCGGGGGTGAGGGCGGCGGCGAGGGCGAGGGCCGCGCCCGAGCTGTTCCCCTCGCCGACGGCGAGCAGGTGCAGACCGTCGAGCGAGCCGAACTCCTCGGCCAGCGTGGCGAGATCGGCGATGGCCTGGGTCGGGTGCTCGTCCAGACTCAGGGCGTTGACGACGGCCAGGTCCTCGCTGCTGCCGAGCCGCCTGATCTCCTCCACGTCCCCGTTGGTGCGAACGACGAGGGCGTCCAGGTACTGCCCGAGGACCCGGGCGGTGTCCTCGACCGTCTCGCCGGTGGTGAGCTGCAGCTCGTTCGGACCGAAGGTGATCACATCGGCGCCGAGGCGGGTCGCCGCGCTCCAGAAGGAGGTGCGGGTCCGGGTCGAGGACTTGCGGAAGTACAGACCGACCTGGCGTCCGGCCAGCGGCTTCGGCACGATTCCGTCCCGGCCGAACGAGACGGCACGCCGGACGAGGTGGTCCAGCTCGGCAGGCGTGAGGTCGGCGAGGGAGATCAGGTTGCGCATGGGTGGGGTGCCTTTCACGAGGGCGAGGACGGGGTGGGGCGATGGAATGGGGAACGAGGTGGTGTGAGGGTGTCGGAGGGGCACGGAGGGAGGTGCGAGGACTCCCCGGGCGCGAAGCGCGTGGGGCCTACCGCGCGACCGGCGCGGCCGACGCTGCCCGCGCTTCCCGGTGGGGCGGTCCTCACTCGGCCAGGGCGGCGGCGAGAGCGGCGGGCACCGTCTCCTGCTCCGCGTCGAGCACCGCGCGGACCAGGTTGAGCACGGTGAAGCCGACCGGGTCGCCCGCCGTGGTGGGAAGCCGGCGGATCAGGCCGCGTACCAGCAGGGCGTGCACATCACGGGCGGTCGCGGCCAGCGAGGTTCCGCAGGCACGCGCTGCGCCGTCCACCGTCCACGGGTCCTCCATCGTCGCCAGTGTGCGGAGCAGCGCGGCGGCCTGCGGGTCGAGCCCGGTCACGGCGGCGGTGAGCCGCTCGCTCAGGGTGGGGCCGGCGGCGGGATCGGCGGGCGTGACCCCGTCGAGCAGGACCAGCGGTGTGGTGCGGGCGATGTCCAGGAGCTGCTGGGGCGAGTACAGCAGCAGCCACGAGGCCGCGGCCTCCAGCGCCTGCGGCATGCCGTCCAGGGCCCGGCAGATGTGGGCCACGGTGGTGACGACGGAGTCCGTGGGGAGGAAGTCGGGCCGCATATAACTGACATGAGAGAGCGTCAGCTCGACGGCGTGCCGGTCCGCGACGAGGGAGCCGCCCACCGCCTCGGCGGCGAGATCGGCGGCGGTCGGCACCGCGAGCGGGGCCAGCGGCAGCAGCCGCCCGCCGGGCAGCTGGACCGGCCGGTCGGTGGTGGTGAGTATTTTCAGGCGCTCGCAGGCGTGCAGCAGACTCAGCAGGCGAGGGGTGACGGATGGTGACGCATTGTGACCATCCAGGACGATCAAGGTCGCTTTGGACCCTATGAGCGCGGCCAGTTCCTCGAATTCCTCGCCGTCCCGGACGAGTGCGCGCACCCATCCGGTCACGGTCGACTGCGGGGTGCTGGGGGCCGCTCCGGCGGTCTCGGCGGGGTCGTCCAGGGAGACCCACAGCACCGGAACCCGGTCCCGGGCGTGGATCACCGAGGCGGCCTCCTGGGCGAGCCGCGATTTCCCCACTCCCGGCAGCCCCACGAGGGTCAGCAGCCGCTCGTGATCCGTACGCAACCGGGCTGTCAGCGCCTCCAGTTCGGGGCGCCGTCCGATCAGCGGGCGCAGCGGAGGGGGTGGTGTGGCCAGGCCCGCTCCGTAGATGTCCTGGAAGACGCGCCCCGCCGCCTTTGCATCGACGGCGAGTTCGAGCTCGACGCGTCGCGCGTCGCTCAGTCTCATGGCATTGGCGAGGAGCTTCAGTGTTTCCCTGCGCGGGTGCAGGACCCGCCCCAGTTCCAGGTCGCGAATGGCTCGTACGCTCACCGTGGAAAGCCCGGCGAGCTGTTCCTGAGTGAGTCCCGCCCGCCTGCGCGCATTCTGCAGCAGAACGTCGAGCCCGGGTGAGGGCTGGGAATTCATCATTGTCTCCTCGGTCTCCACATGCTCAGAAAACGCAATGCCGGTTAACCGGCCGCCCAGGAGTGCCCGGAACGCACGGCCCGAGCGGGATCTTTCCGGTCCGCTCACGCTCCGTACGCCGCACTCTCCGTGGCAGCGAAGGCCTGCCGTCGATGAACAGACTCCATCGAGCCATTCCCGAACTCTTCCCGGTGCAGTACCGCGAGTTCCTCCCGGCAGGGGCTACGATCGCCTCGCGCTGGGGAAGGCGCTGCGGGTGCGCAGAGCTGAGGGGGAGGATGCGTGTCAACTGCGGAAGAGTTTCGGCTGCGCTTCAACATTCTTGGTCCGATAGAGGGTTGGTCCAACGGGACGCGACTGCGATTGGGCGGAGTCATACAGGAGCGAGTTCTGGCCACTCTGCTTCTGGAGCCCGGAAAAGTTCTCCCGGTTTCCCGGCTGGTCGAGGCGGCCTGGGACGAGGAACCGCCGACAACGGCACCCCACCAAGTGCGCAAGGCAGTTGCGGATCTCCGAAGACGGATCCCCGGGGGCGCCGACGTCCTCGTCACCGACGGGCCCGGCTATCGCGTCGCGCAGGAACAATGTGAAATCGATGTGGCCGAATTTGGCCTACTGATACGCAAAGCGAAGCTCGCGGCATCCGATGGCCGTACGGCCGAAGCGGCCGAGATATTGCGCGGCGCTCTCGCGCTCTGGCGGGGACCTGTTCTGTCGGGCGGCGGCGGTCCCGTCATCGAGGCGGCGTCGACCTCCATCGAGGAGCGCCGGCTGACCGCCGCGGAACAGCTCTTCGAACTCCACCTCGCACTCGGCGAGGCCGCCGAACTCGTCGTCGAACTACGGGAACTGGTCCAGCAGCACCCCTTGCGCGAGTCCCTGCGCGGCCAGTTGATGATCGCCCTGTACCGATCCGGGCGGCAGGCCGAGGCCCTGGACGAGTACGGCAAGGTGCGCGAACTCCTCGCCGAGGAACTCGGCATCGATCCCGGCCCCAATCTGACCAAGCTGTACGAGGGAATCCTGCGGGAGAGCCCCGACCTGGCCGGACCGGGGCCGGCGGCCGCCCCTGTGGTGGCCGTGGCACTGCCCGCGGAGCCCCCGAGCACCCTCCCGTACGACCTCGCGGACTTCACCGGGCGGGACCGGGAACTGGCCGAGATCCTGCGCGGCGCCGAGGCCGGCGGTGAGCAGGGACCCCAGATCGTGGCCATCGACGGCATGGGCGGCTGCGGCAAGACCTCGCTCGCGGTGCGGGCCGCGCACCGGCTCGCACCGGAGTACCCGGACGGGCAGCTCCACATCGATCTGCGCGGACACACGCCGGGCGACCAGCCGGTGACCGCGGGCATCGCGCTCGATGGTCTGCTGCGGGCGGTCGGCGTCCCGGGCAATCTCATCCCCGACGACGTGCCCGCCCGTACGGCTCTGTGGCGTGCCACCCTGGTCGGCAAGCGGCTGCTGATCCTCTTCGACAACGCGGCCGACGCCGCCGCCATCCGTCCGCTGCTGCCCGTCTCCCCCGGCTCCCTCGTCATGGTCACCAGTCGGGCCCGGCTGGTCGATCTGGACGGCGCCCGGTGGATCTCCATCGGGGTAATGCCGCCCGAGGACAGCGCGATGCTGGTGGCCGAGACCCTCGGGGCCCAGCGCGTCGCCGCCGAGCCCGAGGCGGCAGAGGAGATCGCCCGGCTCTGCGGCCACCTCCCTCTCGCCCTGCGGATCGCCACCGCCCGGCTGCGCAACCGCCCGCGCTGGACCCTCCAGTACCTGGCGGAACGGCTGCGCGACGAGACCCGGAGGCTCGACGAGCTCAGCTCGGGCGCCCGCAGCGTCTCCGCCACCCTGCGCCTGTCCTACCAGGCCCTGGACGAGGAGTGCCGGAACGCGTTCTCGACGCTGGCGCTGCACCCGGGCAGC
>NZ_JBEXPH010000308.1:0-6936 GCF_040611955.1 Streptomyces sp. NPDC006510
CGGGTGGTCGAGGGTTCTGGCAGGGGCAGGGCGGCCATGAAGTGGGCGATGTCGGTGAAGTAGGCGAAGTCGCCGGTGGCGGTGAGTTCGCGCAGGCGGCTGATGGTGGCGGCCAGGTCCTGGTCCTCGCTGCGGACGGCGTGGTGGAAGGCGAGGGCGAGCTCCACGAAGCGGTGGAGGAAGGGGAGCCCGGCGGCGTCGATGTCGGTGTGCAGGTGCTGGGCGCGGTCGGTGACGGTGTCGAGCCTGTCCTCGGGACGATGGTGCCGGTGGACCGCGAAACGCTGATCCGCCGCTGGTACGTGCACCGGATCCGCCTGAACAGCGTGGGCACCGCGCGCCACGTGCAGATCGGGACCGAGGCGTTCGCCCGGCCGATCGAATGGTTCGCTCTGGACGAATGCGAGATGACGGAGCGCGGGTTGTCGACGCCAGCGGCTGAAAAGATCGTCCAGGCCCGCACAGCGCCGCGTCCATCGCTGTGGTCGCCCGGCAAGGCGAGGAAGGTGCCGGAGCCGGAGGCACCGCCCAGGCCCTGCTGCGCCGACTGGTGTATGCACGTCGGATCGAGTCCGTGCCCGTGGTGAAGCAGGTGTGCAGGGCCATCGAGGATCTGACCGGTATGGACGGGGAGCTCCACGAGCAGCTCGAGGCTGCCGTCCGCCACGCGAGGATCTGGCTGGTCGAACAGAACGAGGAGCGCCGCAAGCTGTTCGACAACCTGAACAGGGCGGTGGATGAGCACAAGCCTGGGCGGGTCCGCAGGCTTCTGATGCGCGTCAACGCGACGGCATCTGAGGATCGCACGGACGCCGAACCCGCCGTCTACGAGCGGGCGACCACGTACTTCGAGAGCCTGGACGACCTCACTCGGGACGCGGTCGAAGCGGAAGCTGACACGGAGAAGGAAGTACAAAGGGCTGCGGCTCGGGTCCGCAGCGCCCTCCAACGCCTTCGCGGGTACGACGCGTACACACCCGACCTGCGCCATCAGGTCGAGGAGCTCCTGCGGTCCGCGGCCTCGGCCGGAGAACTGCTGACCCGTGGTGAAGCGCGGCGTGTGGAGGTCTGGAAGAAGCGGGCGGCACTAGGACCGCGGGAGCAGCTGCGCGTAGCGCGGCGGTACTGGATCCAGCAGAGCTGTCCGCGCTGCAACGCGCAGCAGGGCAAGGACTGTGTGCTGGTCGAGGGGCCCAGCAGCGGGAAACTGCGCAAGGACGGCCACAACGAGCGGCTGCAGCTGGTCCTGGACGAGCGGAAAGCCGCACAAAAGATGGCTCGGCAACAGAAGAAGGCTCGACAAGAGGTCGAGGACCCTGCCGAGCCGGTGCGGCCGGCCCTGGAGGCGCGCGGGTACCGAATGACGTGCCCGAGGTGCCACGCCGGACCGGGCAAGCTGTGCGACAACGACGATCGCGTCGGCCCCAGCGAGAAGCGACAGCTTCCCCACGACGAACGCCTGCGCCGCGTCCTGCAAAGCGACGACCGCATTGGCCCCGGCGAGCAGCAGAAGGTCGCCCGCAACGAACGCCAGCAGCAGGCCGTCGACGTCGTGCCCCCGCCGCCTACCGGGCCGAACCCCGGCCTCCTCGGCCGCGCAGGAGAGGGCGGGAACCGCAGGAAACCGCGGGCTCGGCGGCGCGGACCTGGCATGCGAAGGAGGTCACCTGCCCGAAGTGCAAGGCCGGCCCGAACTCCCCGTGTGTGCCCCACGGTCCGCACCACGAGCGGGTGGAGTGGGCGAAGGAGTTCACCCGCAAACTGTGGGGCTGAGGCACCCGCCACTGCGTCGCCGGGCCAACGTGGCGCTATGCCGTTTCCAGTGGAAACGGTCCACTGAAGGAAACTCCCTCTTTACGACGTAAAGAATGTGTCTCATGCCCGGAGGGGGCAGGTGAGCGGGAGGACGCGTTCGGTCAGCTGCCCGGTGAGGTGGGTGTCGGCGAGGGCGGCGTCGGTGAGCCAGTCCGCTTGTGTCAGCTGGTCGACCAGGTGCTGCAGTTCGCCAGCATCGACCGGGACCAGGCCGGTGAGGGCGTTCAGGGTGATGCCGTGGCCGTCGGGCCCGAGGCGTCCCGGGGTGTCGGACTGGGTGGCCAGCGTCAGGGCGAGCAGCCGGGTTGCGGCGGTGGCCTTGGCCTTGCGGAGTTTCTTGTCCGAGATGACCTTCTGGGCCCAGCCGGAGAGCTTGGGCCGCATCTTCTTGCCGAACGTGAACGGGCCCGCCTTGTCCTCGTGGGGCACCAGGGAGGGGACGGTGATCGGGGTGGGATTCTCCGGCCGGGAGGCGAGCAGGGCCTCGGCGGTGCCGGGCAGGGTGAGCCAGCCGCAGCCGGTCAGCTTCTCGACCAGGTCCTGCGGGTCGGTCAGGCCCAGGGCGGTGAGGTCCTGTCCGACGAGGTTGCCGGTGCCGGTGTGCGCGGTGCGCAGGGTCAGCATGAGTACCAGCAGCCGTGCCTCTGGGCCGGGCAGCGGGGTGTGGTTGGCCACGTGCGCGAGGACAGAACGCGTGTGGTCCCACTGTGTTGCCACGGTCAGCAGCCGCGTCACGGCCGGCCTGTCGTTGTCCGTGATGCCGCCGGTGATGGTGCCGGTGCGCTGCTGGTGTTGGAGGCGGGTGGCGGCTGCGGCCTGCTCGGCGCGTCGGGCCTCCCACCGCAGCGCGTCCTCGCAGGTGACATCGGCCCAGGTGGTGAAGGCGCGGGCCTTGCGTTCCTGGAGGTCGGTGAGCAGTGCCAAGTCGGGTTCGGGGCGCTGCTGGTAAGCACGGAGAGATCTCCGAGCTCGATGAGTTCGTCGCGCAGGGCGACGGGCCGCAGGTCGTGGGGGATGACCCGCTGGGCGATCTTCGCCTGCGGCGGGCGGCGCCGTGCGGGTACCGAGCGGGGAGCCGGAACTGCCGTCCCGGTGGCGGCCTGGTGGTCGGAGAACTACGGCCCGCTCGTGCCCGCGCCGGTGTCCGTGGCTGTGGGAGCCGGGCGGCCGGTGGTTGGCGGGCTGGGAGGCTGGGAGGTGGCTGCGGTCTTGGCGCCGGGGGTGGCGGCCGCGCACCGGGAGCAGCACTCCATGGCCTGCCACCAGCGTCCTTCCCGGTCCGTGATCACGGCCAGGACGACCGGGCCGCCACACCGCCAGGGTTCGGCACGCGTATGCCGGCCGGTATCCGGAAGGTGGGTGTGGCAGCCCTCCAGCTTGCATGCGCAGTACGCCTCGGGCCTGGGGGCGGGGGCGGCGCGTAGGTGGGCCTTGAGGTGGGCGATGGCGGCCGCACGGCCGGCGGCCGCGGACGGCAGGCGCTGCTCGGCACAGGCAGGACGGCTGCACGAGATGCGCACGGCCGCACTGCCCCGGCCAGCGGCGTCCAGACGCACTGTCCAACGGCGCCCCGGCACCCGCTCGTCCAGCTCGCTCACCGCGGCCTGCGTCATCCCGGTCTTCCTCCCGCGGCGGTCGCCGGGCTGGAGCGAGCCGGCGCGCGCGTTGAGCGGCGGCCGGGGCCGGCGCCGCTGGAGGAATGCGACCGCCTTTACCGCTCGCTGTTGATGGCCGCGATCTCGGGCGGGGTGCGCGACGAGGAGGTCACCGGGATCGAAGCGGCTCTGGCGGCGATGCCGCCTGACGCCGACGACCTCGGGCCGCGCCACATGCGGGGGCTCGTCCAGCGCCACCGCGACTGGCTCGCGGCGAACGAAACGCGGGCGCAGCTGCGGCGGCGGTGGGCCGCGTTCTTCCGCGACTACGACGCGCTCATGTGCCCGGTCCTCTCGGCGCCGGCGATCCCGCACGACCACCGGCCCGGGGGCCCCGACGTGCGGACGATCGAGGTGAACGGCCAGACCCGCCCGGCCTGGGACCTCGTCACGGGGGTCGGGATCGCGAACCGGCCCCTACTTGGAGGACCGCACCGTGCTTGAGCTGGCGCGCCGCGCCGACGCCCATCTCCCGGGGTTCGAGACGCCGCCCGGCTTCGACTGACGCCCCTCGGCGGGCGCGGGTCGCCGACGACCCTCGCCCGTCTTCGGCGGCGACGGGATGTGGCAGGCAGCGGCTATGTCACGGATGCGCGTGGCGGGATCGCGTGCGATGACCAGCGGCACGCACGCGTGGTTGGTGAGGAAGCCCCATCCTGCGGCCTGCTCGTTCACGACCAGCCCTGCCCCTTCGGTGCTGCCGTAACGGGAACACCGGAAAACCGGTTCATTCATTGTCTGGGGGGCAAGCCCCGGATGCATGCCCCTGAAGGAACCCCGCGCGGCGGAATCGCTCAGGTAACCGTGACCTTGATCGTGTGCCAGCCGGTTGCCCCGTCGGGAAGTGGCTTGTGCACCTGTCCTGTCTGTACTTGGCCGGTGTGGTCGGTGGCACGTACTTGCAGCCGGTGCTTGCCGGGCGTGGCCTGCCACGGCCAGGTCCACTGCCGCCAGGTGTCCACCGACGGCACCACCGCAAGCTGTGCCTGCTGCCATGGTCCGCCAAGGACGCGGACCTCCACCGCGGCCACCCCACGATGCTGCGCCCACGCCACCCCGGCGACCTGGGATCCCAGTGGGGCCAGTACGAGTACGTCACCAACATCGGCTTCGCCGCCTAGAACACCCCTTGGGCGGCGTTCTGAGCGCCTGTCAGCCGCCCCGGGTCTCCCTGGGGCCCGGGGCGGCCCGCGTTCGCGGCGCAGCGGCCGGGGCATGGCGTTCCGCGCATCCCGGCCCTGCGTCGGCCCGTTGAGTCACCGAAGGCACCCGCTACCCGGACCCGATTCATGGACTCCGGATACGACCTCGTGCGTCTGACCTGGCTACTGCGCGAGGAGCCGGTACGGCTGCTGGGGCGGATCCGCGCGGACCGGGTGATGTACGCACCGGCCGGCAAGCGCCGCGGAACCAATCCCGGACGCTTGCCCCGCCACGGAGCGGAGTTCCGCCTCGCCGGCCCCGCCACCCATCCCGCCCCGGTCCAGGAGTCGACCGGCACCCACGACCGCTTCGGCGAGGTCCTCGCCCGCTGCTGGGGCCGGATGCACCCCAAGCCGGACCGCCGTGGTTCCTGGGCCAACCACGAGGGCCAACTGCCCCTCGTCGAGTGGACGCTGGTCCATCTCACCGTCGAGTACCTGCCCGGCAACTACGGTACGCGGTGCTGTCGCGCCCGGCGGACGCCGTACCGGGCGGGGCGGCTCGTTCAGTGGCCCTCGGGAGCCGCGTCCGCGCGGAAGACGGGCAGCCCTTCACTCAGCCGGGTCATGAGCAGTGCCTGGTCGAGCATTTCCTCGTCCTCGTCCTCGTCGGCGGCGAAGACGTCGTCCACGAGGAGTTCGCGCAGCTGCTCCTGTACGCCGTCGCCGTATCCCTGCTGGTAGTCGAACGTGTCGAAGTAGAGGTCCGCTTTCACGGTCGCGATCGTCTCGTGTTCGTCCTCGATAACCAGGCGGGCGCGGATCGTGCCTGCCTGGAGCGTGCCATCGTTGTAGGAGCCGTAGACGACCTCGGCGTGGATGTCACGGCATTCCACGTCGCCGTCGGTGAACACCCCGCGGGCGGTGATATCGCCGCGGACGGCCATGACCGAATCGGGGCCGCAGTCCGCCAGCACGCCCTCGACGGTCAGTGAGCCGGTCAGCACGAAGGGCGCCACCACATGGAGATGTCCCTTCACGACCAGGTCACCGTGGTGGAAGAACGGCGTGTCCACGAGCTGGTCACCGTGCAGGGTGCGGGGGGCCCCGGTGTCGCCGAGGGCCTTGGCGCACATCTCCGGGACGAAGCCGATCAGGTCGGGGTCGATGCCGCCCCCCAACTGGGCGGCGAGCTCCTGGTAGCTGTCGAGGTCCGGCTCCACAAGCTGGGCAAGCCCGCCACCGTCGTAGGGGACCCCGGCGGCCTCGCACACCGCGGCCTGCTCGGCACGTATCACCCCGGCCACTTGCCGCAGCGCCTCCATGTCGATGGGCAGCGGCCCGCCCTCCACCACGGGATACCGCACATGCGCCGGAGCACCCGCAGCCTCCAACAGAGCCACGATCTCCGACCGCGGCTGCCGCTGCTTCTCGCTGTAATCCGGCAGCCGCAGCGCGAACCCGAGCGGGGTCCTGCCGAGGCCGTTGACCGCGGCGGTGTCGGCGCCGCGCTCCAGCAGCAGCTTCACCAGATCCGGCCTCCACGCACGGACCGCCGCGTGCAGCGGGGTGTCTCCCCGGTCGTCGGCCGCGTCGATCGGTGCGCCGTGGTCGAGCAGGAAGGCGTAAACGGGCTGGGCCACGCCGCTGTGGTGGGCGAGCGATCCGCCGGAGCGGAGCCCGTTGGAGCCGTCCAGCCGGGCACCGTGCTCCACGAGCAGTGCCAGCACCTCCACCGTACGCCGCACCCGTCGTGCCTCCGCCTCCGAACCGCTGCGTGCAACGACCCATCCGGCGGGCGTGACACTCTCGCTGTCCGTGGCGTGCACATCGGCGCCGCACTCCAGCAGCGCCCGTATGACCTCCAGGGACGGCAGCGGGCCGTCGTCGCCCGTCGCCTCCATGGCCTGGTGCAGCGGAGTGGCTCCCCGCTCGTCCCGTGCCGAGACATCCGCCCCGTCGGCGATCAGCGAACGGACCCGTGCGGCACGCTCGGCGGGGTCCGCGCCGGCGACAGGCATGACGGCAGCAAAAAGGGATTCACTCATCGATTCACTCTCAGTGAGGACCGTAGGACGTACCTCTGACAGAGGGCCGGGCTTGTCGGCCGACCGGCCCTTCACCACATAGAGCACATCAAAGTCGGCCGTAGGCCGCGATCAGGCCGGTTCCGTGAGTTTCCGTAGCCGATTGCGTAGTTCTACTGATGCCATCGCCGGACGTAGTAGAGGAATCCCCATGTACTCGGCCCCATGGGCCGAGGTCGGGACCGGGGAGGGACTGGGGCCTGTACGGGAAGAACGATCGGTCGGCACAGGGCGCCG
>NZ_JBEXPH010000309.1:0-6871 GCF_040611955.1 Streptomyces sp. NPDC006510
CGCGCGGTGGGGGCGATTTTTCGGCAGGTCGCCAGCTCGCCGCCCCAACCGGTGAACAGTGTCTTGATCTCCGGGCTCGGTCGGCGGGGTCCGCAGGGCGGCGTCCTTCGATCCCCGAGGGCGGTCCATCTCGTCGATCGGGCACTCGACGACCCGCCCGGTCATCCGATGGATCTCGACCTTGTGCCGCCGGCTCGACCCACAAGTCCCCACACCGGGCCTGACCCTCTACCAGGTCCTCGACCTTCTCCAGGATCTGCTGAGGTGCTGGACCGGCACCTGCATCACTTGCGGCCGAGATCTGTCAGCGCAGACGGGCGAACGCCACGGTCAGGTACTTCACCCGAAGACCCGGCCGATAGCGGTCGCGGTAGCGATCAAGGCAACTGGTCAGCATCATCGTCCCACCTGGCACACGCTCAGCCAACAGTGCCCACCCGCGAAGCGCGCATGCTCAGGAATCAAAACAAGGCCGCTGACTGCGTCCCAAAACGCATCCCAGTTCCGGCCGTAGAAGTCCGGAATGCCAAGCTCTCGCTGTAGCAGTCGATGCAGCTCGTCCTCGTTTGCGACCGACGCAACGTCGATGGTCACCATGGCCCTCATCCTAGGCACCACTCACGGCCTCACAGACAGCAGACCTGACGAAGCACTAGCTAGAAGGCAGCCATGGAACACATCGCCCAGACCCCCCACCCTCAAGGCCCCTGCCGAACGCTTCACCGGCGACGTCTACCTCAACATGATCGATACTCCTGCCGAACCCGCCCATCTCGCCACAGCCCTGGTGCGCTTCACGCCCGGCGCCCGCACCAACTGGCACTCCCACGCCAACGGCCAGACCCTCTACATCACCGACGGAATCGGCCTGGTCGGCACCCGCGACGGCCACGTCGTACGTGCCTGCGCCGGCCAGACAGTCAAATGCCTGCCCGGTGAAGAGCACTGGCATGGAGCCACCGACTCCACGCTCATGGCCCACATCGCCATGGTCGTCGGCGACGACACCGGCGACGGAACCACCTGGCTCGAACCCGTCACCGACGAGCAGTACGCCAACGCCCTGAACAGCACGAACTGAGGCTTTGGGCGAACCCGCCCTACCGGTCGCAGCCCGTGGTGAGGAAATGCCACGTCCCTGAGACAACGTCGCTCTGCCACGGCCCGAGAAAACGTCGCTCCGCCGCGGCCTGAGACAACCGAAGGAGCGTTGGTCAGCAGGCCGCAGCGTGTCGCGTACCGTCAGATCCCACAGCCGGCTGGCCGCCCGGCCCCTTCGTGAATCCCGGGCAACGAGCCGTCGTAGGCGACCTGTTGAATCTTTCCGCCGCAGGTCAGACACCCTGCCAGTGGTCTGGTCCACTGGCTCGACCGGCGACCTCCACGGATCCCTTGACGTGCTGTCATCTCAGGTCGGAGAGTGTGCGCGCACAGCGGAACAGTGAGATCGGAACACGCACGGCTCCATCACGCACGGCTCCAAGAAGGGTTGTCATGACGTCCAAGCAGAGGACCGGACTCGCACTCGCGTTGACAGGCGTCGGCGCACTGAGCATGGCGCTGCTCAGCCCCGTGGCGCAGGCCGGTGCGGACGGGGTGCGACCGGAATGCCCGCGCAGCCTCGACTGCGACTGGGTACCGGCGGCCTACCAGCAGACGGGTGACCCAGCCGACAAGGAGACGTACGGGAACTACGACACCGCGGACCGGCCGCACACCAACAAGGTCGGATTCATTGTTCTGCACGACACCGAGGAAGACTTCGACACCACCCTGAAGATCTTCAAGAACCCGCTGAAGCAGGCATCCGCCCACTACGTGGTGCGCTCGGCCGACGGGCACGTCACGCAGATGGTCAAGGGCAAGGACGTCGCCTGGCAGGCGGGCAACTGGTACGTCAACAGCCACTCCATCGGCATCGAGCAGGAGGGCGTCGCCGTCGAGGGCGCCAAGTGGTACACCCCCGAGATGTACCGCTCGACCGCCAAGCTGGTGCGCTACCTCGCGGCCAAGTACGACATCCCGCTCGACCGCCAGCACATCATCGGTCACGACGGAGTGCCGCCCACCAGCGCGGCCGGCACCAAGAACATGCACTGGGACCCGGGTACGTACTGGGACTGGAACCGCTTCATGGCGCTGCTCGGCAAGCCCACCGTGCCGAGCGCCCCCAAGAGCAGCGAACTGATCACCGTCAGCCCGGACTTCAACAAGAACCAGCAGGCGTTCCGTGACTGCGAGAAGGGCGTCGACCTGCCGGTCCAGGGCTCCAGCGCCGTCCCGCTCCACACCGCGCCGTCCACCGACGCGCCCCTCTTCTCCGACCCCGGACTGCACACCGACGGCTCGCCCGGCACGAACTGCGCCGCCGACTGGGGCAGCAAGATCAGCGCCACCCAGCAGGCCGTCGTCGCGGACCACGCGCCCGGCTGGACGGCGATCTGGTGGTACGGCCGGAAGGCCTGGTTCGAGACCCCGGCCCGCAGCCGGAACACCACGCCCACCTCCGGCTATGTCGTCAGGCCGAAGGCCGGCCGCACGGACGTGCCGGTGTACGGGGTCGCGTACCCGGAGAAGTCCGAATACCCCGCGGACTTCGCGGACAAGCGGGTGGGCTCGCCGCTCCAGTACACGATCAAGGCCGGCCAGTCCTACCCCGGCGGCGGCGAGGCGCCGACCGGCTACTTCTACGCGCCCACGATCGACTCCTCGTACCCGCTCGACCACTCGTACTTCGGCGGCAGGGAGAAGTACGTGACGGTGCAGATCGGCCACCGGATCGCCTTCGTGAAGGCGTCCGACGTGGACATCGTGCGCACCCGCTGAGACCGGTCCGTCGCAGCGGCGACGGAACGCCAGGTATCCGTACAACCAGAAGGAGGCCATCATGCACAAGCCGACCAGGGCCGCCGCCACCGCGGCCGCGGGCGTCGTCATGGCGCTCGCACTCGCAGGCGCCGGAGCCGTCGTCACCGTCGCGACGGCCTCGGCCGCCGCGGCGTCCGAATCCGGGGCGCTGGGCTGGGACGTCTCCGAATCATTCGACACAGAGCAGGAGTGCGTCGCGGCCGGGGACGCGGGCGTCGGCAACGGGAGCTGGGCGCAGTACCGGTGCGTGCTGTTCGAGGCCCGGTGGGACCTGATGACTCCGGCGTGACGGCGTGACGTCGTGACGTCGTGAAGGAGTAACGGCGTGACCAGTGCCCCTCCGTGGACATCGTCCGTGCACGGAGGGGCACCCGCGCTCAGCCCGCGACCAGCCGGTTCACCTGCGCGGGAGACAGCGCGTGCTCGATGGCGAGGATTCCCGCCCCCACCGCTGCCGCATTCTCACCCGTGCGGCTCGGTTCGATCCGCAGCAGCTGTGTGGCCAGCGGATGCGAGCGCCGGTACACCGCCTCCCGGACACCCGCGAGCAACTGGTCGTGAACGGCGGCCAGCGCACCGCCCATCACCACCGTGTCCGGATTGAAGAAGTTCACCAGACCGGCGAGCACCTCGCCGACCGCACGCCCGGCCTCCCGGACCATCCGCACGGCGTCCCGGTTCCCGGACTGCACCAGGCGCACGACATCGCGGCCCGACGCCGCATCCACTCCCAGACCGACCAGCTTCGCCGCCAGTGACGCACCACCCGCGACAGCCTCCAGACAGCCCGAATTGCCGCACCGGCACGGATCGTCGAGATCCCCGACCCGGATGTGGCCGATGTCGCCCGCGCATCCCTGCGCCCCCCGGTGCAGCTTGCCGTCGGCGACGATTCCGCAGCCGATCCCCGTGCCGACCTTGATGTACAGCAGGTAGCGGCAGTCCGGGAACGCGCGCCGCTGCTCGCCCAGCGCCATCACATTCACATCGTTGTCGACGAGCGCCCGCACCCCGAACCGGGAAGCGAAGAACTCCGGGATCGGGTACTGGTGCCAGCCCGGCATGATCGGTGGATCGACCGGACGGCCGGTGGAGAACTCCACCGGACCCGGCACCCCGACACCGATGGACCGCAGCGTCTCCGGCTCCCGGTGGGTCTCCTCCAACAGGGCGCGCACGGTGCGTTCCACGCGCCGCAGCACGGAATCCGGGCCGTCCCCGATCGACAGCGGTTCCTCGTACGACGCGAGCGTGGTCCCACCGATGTCCATCAGCGCCACCCGGCAGTGCGAGGCGCCCAGATCCACCCCGGCCACCGCGTGCTCGCGGGTGCGCAGCGCCAGCCGTCGCGGTGGCCGGCCACCGGTGGAAGCGCCGTCGGCGTCCTCGTCCACGAGACCGTGCGCGATCAGCGCGTCCACTCGCTGGGAGACCGTCGAACGGGCCATTCCGGTGACCCGGGCTATGTCGGCACGGGTCGCCACCGCCCCCGAACCGATCAGTGCGAGCACCTCGCCGGGCGAGTGCGATGCGGCAGCGGAATTGCGATCCGACGGCGAAGACATGGCAGTCACCCTAGGGAGGACTTCTGCTGCTCACAAGGCATCCGCTGTTCGGTCATCGACATAAGTACGTGCCAAGTCGCCGAAAAACAAAGGTGCTTGAGCCCTTGACACTCCTAATGCCTGTCACGACTCTGCTCTGCAGACCACTGAGCGAGGAGCAGCCAGATGCTGACGATGCAGGGTGTGTCCAAGAGCTTCCTCGGGGTGCTTGTGCTCGATGGGGTGGGGCTCGACCTCGAAGCCGGGGAAGTGCATGCCCTGGTGGGGGAGAACGGCGCGGGGAAGTCGACACTGATGAAGATCCTCGCGGGCGAGTACTTACCCGACGCGGGGACCCTCACCATCGACGGCACCGCCCACTCCTTCAGCCACCCGGCCCAGGCCCAGGCCGCCGGGGTCGGCATCATCCACCAGGAGTTCGCGCTCCTGGAGCACCGCACGGTCGCCGAGAACGTCTTCCTCGGCCGTGAACCGACCCGGTACGGACTCGTCGACCGGCGGGCCATGGAGCGGCGCACCGCCGAACTCCTCGCGGAACTCGACGAGACCGGCATCACCCCGCGGACCCCGGTCCATGAGCTGTCGGTCGCACGCCGGCAGACGGTGGAGATCGTCAAGGCCATCGCATCCAACGTCCGCATCCTGGTGATGGACGAACCCACCGCCGCACTCGCCGACCACGAGGTCGAGCAACTCGGCTTCCTCGTACGCCGCCTGGCCGCCCGCGGAATCGGCATCCTGTACATCTCGCACCGGCTCCGCGAGGTCTTCGACCTCTCGCAGCGGATCACCGTCCTCAAGGACGGCCGCCGCGTCAGCACGCTCAACACCCGCGACACCGACGCCGACACGGTGGTACGCGCCATGGTCGGCCGGGAACTCGGCGCCTACTACCCGCCCAGGGCCCGTCCGGGAGAGCCGGGCGAGGCGCGGCTCACGGTGAGCGGCGGCGGCAACTCCAGGATCTCCGGCATCGATCTGACCCTGCGGGCCGGCGAGGTCGTCGGCGTCGCCGGCCTCCAGGGCTCCGGCCGTACCTCCCTCGCCCGCGCCCTCTTCGGCGCCGCCCCCTTCACCACGGGCACCATGACCGTCGGCGGAGAACCGCTGCGCCCGGCGCACCCCCGGGAAGCCGTCCGGGCCGGGATCGCCCTGGTCACCGAGGACCGCAAGGGCGAGGGCCTCGCACTGCACCAGTCCGTGGCCGACAACGCGCTGCTCGTGACCCGCGCCGTCCCCGCGCGCGGCAGACCGGCCGCGCGCCGCGAGCTGACCGCGCTGCTGGAACGCGTACGCCTCCATGCCCATGGCGAGGACCAGCAGGTCCAGTACCTGTCCGGCGGCAATCAGCAGAAGGTCGTCATCGCCAAGTGGCTCGCCGCCCGTCCCCGGGTGCTCCTCTTCGACGAACCGACCCGCGGCGTCGACGTCGGGGCCAAGGCGGCCATCCACACCCTCGTACGGGAACTGGCGCGCGAGGGCCTCGCCGTACTGATCATCTCCTCCGAACTGCCCGAGCTGATCGGCATGAGCGACCGCATCCTCGTCATGTCCGAAGGCCGCCTCGCCGGCGAACTGCCCGCCGGAGCCACGGAAGAGACAGTCATGCGCGTCGCCACCGGCGGCGACCGTGCCACGGAGGGAGCAGCATGACCGCACTCCGGCCCGACCTGGGCACCCGGCCCCGCACCGGCCCGTCGCGGACGGCCCGGCCGCGCCTCACCGGCCCCGTGGTGGGGGTCTGGCTCGCCGCCCTCGCCGTCACCGTGCTCGGCTGGATCGTCGTCGCGGCCCGCGGCGGGGACTTCCTGACCGTGACCAACGTGGTGACGATCCTCCAGAACTGTGTCGCCCTCGGCCTCGTGGCCGTCGGCCAGTCCGTCGTCATCCTCACCGGATCGCTCGACCTGTCCGTCGCCTACCTGATCAGCCTGGGCACTCTGGTCGCCGCGGAGACGATGCAGAGCGGCAGCGTGCTCGTCGCGGTCATCGCCGTCCTCGCCCTCTGCGCCGCCGTCGGTCTGGCCAACGGACTGATCGTCACCGGACTCAAGGTCAACGCCTTCATAGCCACCCTCGGCACGGCCTTCATCCTGCGCGGCTGGATCGAGGACAACTACACCGGCCCCGCGGGCAAGGTCCCCGCCTCCTTCCAGCACCTCGGCTACGACCGGATCGGACCGGTTCCCGTCTCCCTCTTCCTCCTCCTCGCGGTCGCCGCCGCCCTCTGGCTGATCAGCCGTCGCACCCGGCTCGGCCACCACATGTACGCGACCGGCGGCGACGAGCACGCCGCCCGGCTCTCCGGCGTCCGCACCCGGCGCACCGTCATCACCGCGCACCTCCTGTGCTCGCTCTGTGTCGGCGCCGCGGCCCTCTTCCTCGCCGCGCGGCTCGGCGCCGGAGCTCCCTGGGCGGGCACGGAGGCCCGCTACGAC
>NZ_JBEXPH010000310.1:0-6870 GCF_040611955.1 Streptomyces sp. NPDC006510
GCCTGGGCGCCGCTCGCCGCGCACACCTCGGCCCTGTACGCGCAGGAGCGCGCCGCACCACACATCGCGGCGGCCCGTTCGATGGGCGCCGGGCGGTGGCACGTGGCCCGGCGCCACCTGCTGCCCGCCGTCGTACCCCCGGTCCTGCGCCACGCGGTCCTGCGGGTCCCGGCCATCGCGCTGGCCCTCGCCTCCCTCGGCTTCCTCGGCCTGGGCACACAGGCACCGGCGCCCGAGTGGGGCCGGATGCTGTCGGAGAACATGCCGTACACGGAACGGGCCCCCTGGTCCGTACTCGCCCCCGCCGCCGCACTCGCCGCCCTGGGCGCACTGGCCGTCCTCACGGCGGCGGCGGTACGGGGCCGCGCCCGCACCCGGGCAGGCGCCGCGTGAGCGGGCGGGAGCGGGGCCCCGCCGGGCCGTCTCCCCGGAACCGACGCGCCACCCGACTGCGTACGGCGGCCCGGTGGCGCCGCCCGAGGACGCACGACGGCCCGGTCCGGGGCCGTGCGGAGGAGTCCCCGCAGGGCGACCAACGGGATACCCGGGTCCCCCGCGGAACGTTCGTCGTCCGAGGAGACGCCCCGGAGGGGCCCGGACCACCCCGCCGAAACCCTCGGCGGGGTGACCCCGTGACCGCCGGCCCCACCGTCACGGCGGCAGCGCGGACCACCCCGTACCTCCGCCTCCTCGCCGCCACCCAGTTCGCCTTCAACATCGGCTTCTACGCCGTACTGCCCTACCTCGCCGCCCACCTCGGCACCGGCCTCGGCATGGCCGGCTGGCTCGTCGGCCTCGTCCTCGGCCTGCGCACCTTCAGCCAGCAGGGCCTCTTCGTCGTCGGCGGGGCCCTCACCGACCGGTACGGGCCCCGCCCCGTCGTCCTCGCCGGCTGCGCCCTGCGGATCGCCGGCTTCGGATGGCTGGCCTCCGCCGGGTCCACCGCGACCGTCATCGCCGCGGTGGTCCTGATCGGATTCGCCGCCGCCCTGTTCTCACCCGCCGTGGAGTCCGAGACCGCCCGCGAGGCCGTCCGGTACGAGCAGGACACCGGAACCCCGCGCGCCCAGGTGCTGGCCGTGTTCTCCGCCGCCGGACAGGCCGGTGCCTTCATCGGCCCGCTGCTCGGCTCGCTGCTCCTGCTGCTCGGCGCCGGCTTCCGGGCGGCCTGCCTCGCGGGCGCGCTGGTCTTCGCCGCGGTCCTCGCCGGACACGCCCGGCTGATGCCGCGCCGGGCTCCCGTCACCCGTACGGCCGAATCCCGGCACTCCTTGCGCGAGGTGTTCGGCAACGGTCCCTTCCTCGTGCTCTGCCTCGCTTACAGCTGCTATCTGATCGCGTACAACCAGCTCTACCTCTCGCTGCCCGCCGAGGTGGAGGAGGCCACCGGCGCGCAGACCGCGCTCGGCTGGCTGTTCGCGCTCTCCTCGCTCCTGGTCGTCTGCGCCCAGCTGCCGCTGACCCGCTGGGCCGCCCGCCGCATCGCCCCGCGCACCGCGCTCGTCACCGGTCTGGGGACCGTCGCCGCCGGGTTCGCCGCCGTACCGCTCACCCCCGGCGGCCCCGCCGGACTGCTGCCCGGCGCCACCCTCGTCGTGCTGCTGACCCTCGGGCAGATGCTGCTGGTCCCGGCCGCCCGCGGCCTCGTACCGGATCTCGTCGACGACCGGCGGCTCGGGCTCGCCACCGGGGCGCTCTCGTCCGTCTCCGGGCTCGCCGTGCTCGGCGGCAGCGCCGCCACCGGGGCCCTGCTCCAGGCGCCCGGCCCGGTGCGGTGGGCGGTGCTCGCCGCCGTGCCGCTGGCGGGTGCCGCGCTCGCCTTGACCCTTCCGGTGGGCGGGAACGGGAAGCGGACGCATTGAGACGGGGTTGGGGTACGGGTAGAGGCATCACCGATCCCACTTGGAGGACGTACGCCATGACCGCCGCACTCTCCGCAGAGCTCAAGGCGCTTCTCGACACCCCCGTCTTCGTCACCGTCGCCACCATCCAGCCCGACGGCAGCCCCCAGGTCTCCCCGGTCTGGGTGAAGCACGACGGCGACGACGTGCTCTTCTCGACGACGGTCGGCCGCCGCAAGGAGCGGAACCTGCGCCGGGACCCGCGGGTCACCGTCGTCGTGCAGCCCGTCGACGCCCCGTACACATACGCCGAGATCCGCGGCACCGCCGAGCTGACCACCGAGGGCGGCGAGGAACTCATCGACGAACTGTCGGCGAAGTACACCGGCAAGAAGTACGCGGAGTTCAACCCGGCGTCCGCCGACGACGCCGAGCGGGTGGTCGTCCGGATCACCCCGCGCAAGGTCGTCGGACGCATCTAGGACGCATCCGGACGCATCCAGGACGTCTATCGGACGCATCCGGAAGGCCCCGCTGTCACAAACTTGTCCCCGCGATCCCCAAGGGGTCGCGGGGCACTGGTGCGCGCCCACTACCCTTGAGGCGTGACTATTCGCCTGTACGACACCAGCGCCCGGCAGATCCGTGACTTCGTACCGCTCACAGCGGGCTGTGTCTCGATCTACCTCTGTGGCGCTACCGTCCAGGCCGCCCCGCACATCGGGCACATCCGGTCCGGGCTGAACTTCGACATCATGCGCCGCTGGTTCGACTACCGCGGCTACGACGTCACCTTCGTCCGGAACGTCACCGACATCGACGACAAGATCATCGCGAAGTCCGCGGAACAAGGCCGCCCGTGGTGGGCCATCGGGTACGAGAACGAGCGGGCGTTCAACGCCGGCTACGACGTGCTCGGCTGCCTGCCGGTCAGCTACGAACCCCGTGCCACCGGCCACGTCCCCGAGATGATCGAGATGATGCGCGGCCTGATCGAACGCGGTCACGCCTACGCGGCCGACGGCAACGTCTACTTCGACGTCCGCTCGTTCCCCGGCTACCTGGAGCTCTCCAACCAGGAGCTGGACGATCTGCGTCAGCCGTCCGGCGAGGGCGAGACGGGCAAGCGCGACCAGCGCGACTTCGCGATGTGGAAGGCGTCCAAGCCGGGCGAGCCCAGCTGGGAGACCCCGTGGGGCCGCGGCCGCCCCGGCTGGCACCTGGAGTGCTCCGCCATGGCGCACAAGTACCTCGGCACCGCCTTCGACATCCACGGCGGCGGTATCGACCTGATCTTCCCGCACCACGAGAACGAGATCGCCCAGGCCAAGGCGTACGGCGACGAGTTCGCGAAGTACTGGGTGCACAACGGCTGGGTCACCATGTCCGGCGAGAAGATGTCGAAGTCGCTGGGCAACTCCGTGCTGGTCAGCGAGATGGTCAAGGCGTGGCGCCCGATCGTGCTGCGCTACTACCTCGGCACCCCGCACTACCGGTCGATGATCGAGTACAGCGAGGAGGCCCTGCGCGAGGCCGAGTCCGCGTTCGCGCGGATCGAGGGCTTCGTCCAGCGCGTCACCGAGAAGGCGGGCGAGACGGTCGAGCCCGCCACCGAGGTGCCGCCGGCCTTCGCCGAGGCGATGGACGACGACCTGGGCGTCCCGCAGGCGCTCGCGATCGTCCACACCACGGTCCGCCAGGGCAACTCCGCACTGGCCGCCGACGACAAGGAGGCCGCGGTCGCCCGGCTCGCGGAGGTCCGCGCGATGCTCGGCGTCCTCGGCCTCGACCCGCTCGACGAACACTGGGCGGGCGAGAGCGACCGCGGCGACGATCTGCACGGGGTCGTCGACACGCTCGTACGTCTCGTACTCGACCAGCGCCAGTCGGCCCGCGAGCGCAAGGACTGGCCCGCCGCCGACGCCATCCGGGACCAGCTCAACCAGTCCGGACTCGTCATCGAGGACAGCCCCACCGGACCGCGGTGGACACTCGGCCCGCGCCAGTAGTCCCCACCGTGTGCCGCCCGGCGTTCCGGGCGGCACACTTCACTTACGTACGCATGTCTGAGAAGCAACGAAACAGGTAGGTCATGGCCGGGAACAGCCAGCGCAGGAACCGCCGCACGTCCAACAAGAAGGGCGCGCAGGTCGGCAGCGGTGGGCAGCGACGCCGTGGCCTCGAAGGCAAGGGCCCGACGCCGCCCGCCTCCGCCCGCAAGGGACACAAGAAGAACCGCGTCGCCAACGCCCAGGCCAAGCAGGCCGCGGTCCGCCGCCCCGCCCCGCGGCGCGGCGGCGTCAAGGGCACGTCCGAGATGGTCGTCGGCCGCAACCCGGTCTACGAGGCCCTGCGTGACGGCGTCCCGGCGACGACCCTCTACGTCCAGCAGTACATCGACAACGACGAGCGGGTCCGTGAAGCGCTCCAGCTCGCCGGCGCGCGCGGCAACATCAACCTGATGGAGGCCCCGCGCCCCGAGCTGGACCGGATGACGAACGGCCTGAACCACCAGGGCCTCGTCCTCCAGGTCCCGCCGTACGAGTACGCGCACCCGGAGGACCTCACCGCCGCCGCGTACGACAACGGCGAGGACCCCCTCATCGTCGCCCTCGACGGCGTCACCGACCCGCGCAACCTGGGCGCGATCGTCCGCTCCGTCTCCGCCTTCGGCGGCCACGGCGTGGTCGTGCCCGAGCGGCGCGCGGCCGGGATGACGGCGGGCGCCTGGAAGTCCTCGGCCGGTACGGCGGCCCGTACACCGGTCTCCCGGGTGACGAACCTGACCCGGGCCCTGGAGGGCTACCAGAAGGCCGGCCTCACGGTCGTCGGCCTCGCCGCCGACGGCGAGCACACCGTCGAGGACCTGGAGGAGCTCGCCGGCCCCGTCGTCATCGTCATCGGCAGCGAGGGCAAGGGCCTCGGCCGCCTCGTCGGCGAGACCTGCGACTACCGGGTCCGCATCTCGATGCCGGGCGGCGCGGAGTCGCTGAACGCGGGCGTCGCGGCCGGGATCGTGCTGTACGAGGTCGCGCGGCGCCGGGCCTGAAAGTCCACCCGCCCGGGGGGGCGGCCGACCAGGGCCTGTCCGGCGGATCACGGCCGGGGTCGCGACGCCTGGTACGGCACCTCGCGGCGTTGCCGGAACGTCCGAACAGCTCCGCCATGAGAACGCTCCACGGCTCCGCCATGAGAGCGCTCGGCGCCTTGCGACGCACCGCACCGGACGTCGCTCCCTGACCGGTCCTGATCCGCCGGACAGGCCCTGTCGCCCCCCGCCGGACGCCATTGACGGGCCTCGGACACATCGGGCCCGTCAAGGCAGTGTCCTAAACACACATCACTCGGTTAGATGAGTGTGGACACCAGAACGCCTCGGTTCGACGAACAACCCGCCCTGAGCATGACCAAGGTGGACTGCGATCCTGCGCAGGTCATCGTCAACCACGCCAGCTTCCGGGTGCAGCTCGCCCCCGGCCAGCGCCCGCGGCTGCGCGGTCTGGCCCCCGCCGGCGTGCCCAGGATCCCCGTCATGAGCGGCGCGGGAGCGGCCCGCGGCAGGCGCTCGCCCGTCGTGTGGAGCGGCAGGTCCGCCCCCGGTGACCCCGGCGCCACCGGGCTCCTCCAGGCCGTACGGAACTCCACCGCGGGCCGCCCGGGTGCCGGGTACGACGCCTATGATCCCTACGCGGCCCCGGAGTTCGACGCCGGACCGGGCACGGGCGGCACCCAGGTCATCGATCTCCTCGAAGAGACCCAGCCCACCCCCGTCATCACCGCCCCCCACCAGCCGGGCCGGCACGGCAGCGGACCACTGCTGCCGCCCATGCGCCAGGCGGTCGGTGCCTACGACGCCGATGACGGCGCGCCGTACGGACCGGAGGCGTACGACGAGGACGGGTTCGACGAGGGGACCGAGGCCCGCGACGGGCGCCGGAGCAGCGACTCGGTGCGGCACGCGTACTACCCCGACCGCCGGATGAACCTCGGCGTCGTGCTGCTGCCGCTGCGGGTCTTCCTCGGCTTCATCTCCGTCTACGCCGGCATGGGCAAGCTGTGCGACCCCGTCTACTTCGACGGCGGCGACCGCGGCTCCATGGTCAAGTGGCTGACCTCGCTGCACCCCTGGGCGCTGGCCGAGCCGCTGCGCGACTTCGCGCTCTCGCACCCCGTCGGCGCCGGACTCACCGTCGCCTTCCTCCAGGTCGTCGTCGGCGTCCTCACCGTCCTCGGCCTCTGGCAGCGGGTCGCCGCCTCGGTCGGCGCGCTGCTGTCCGCCGCCCTGCTGGTCACCGTGAGCTGGCGCACCGTCGCCGTCTACGACGCGCCCGACATCATCTACCTCGCCGCCTGGAGCCCGCTGATCATCGCGGGCGCGCCGGTCTACTCCGTCGACGGGAGGCTCGCCGGCGAGGCCTGGCGCAGGCTCGGCCCGCGCTCGGCGATCTGGGACCTGCGCCGCCGGGTGCTGCGCCGGGGCGCCCTCGTCGCCTCCGTCGTCGTCGGCCTCACCCTTCTCGTGGGCTCCGTGCTCGGCGGCGCGGTCCGCTCCTCCGAAGTCGTCACCGTGCCAGGCCCGAACACCGACCCGACCAACCAGCTCCCCGGCTCCCCGCTCCCGCAGGAGTCCCGCAGCGGCCGGGCCACGCACACGCCGGACGGCCGGCGCCCCGTCCCGTCCCGGAGCAGCGTCGCCACGACGCCCTCCACCGCGCCGTCCACGCCCGCCGCGGGCACCGTCCGCGAGTCCGGCCAGGCGGCCGGTGCCGTTGCCGGACAGCCCAGCCAGACCCAGGGCACCGGCCAGCAGGCCCCGCAGCAGACGGCACCGCAGCCGCCTCCGTCCAGCAGCTCCGGCCCGTCGTCCTCCGGCACCACCGGCACGGGCGGCGGCCCCACCGGCGGCTCGGACAGCGGCAGCTCCGGCGGCGGTACCTCCGGCGGCGAGCAGAACCCCATCGGCGGACTGCTCGGCTGAGCCGTCGCCCGGCCCACGGCAAAGGGGCGGTCACCGGTGCGAAGACCGGTG
>NZ_JBEXPH010000311.1:0-6785 GCF_040611955.1 Streptomyces sp. NPDC006510
GGCGGACCGTATCTCGCTCCGCATGCCGCTCCACCGGCGCCCGGCGCGGTCCGGCCGCGTCGGCCCGCGGGGCTGGTCGGCCCTCCGCTCAGCGGCCGGCTGGACCTGTCCGGCGCGCAGGGCGCGCAGCTGAGAATGGCGATCGCCTCGGTGCACCGGATCTGCCCCGAGTTCAAGCCGGTCCAAGTACTGCGCCGCAGCGGCCGTTCGGTACTGCTCGTCGGCTCCACCGGCCGCGCGACCGCGGTCGCCAAGTGTTTACTGGACCACTCCCCCGCGTGGTCGGAGCGGTTCCGTCACGAAATAGCTGCATATCGTGCGTTCGTCCGGCACCGTCCGCCGGTGCGCGTGCCGCGGCTCATCGCGGCCGATCCGGAGAACTGCACCCTGGTGATCGAGCGGATGCCAGGCCGGGTGGCCGCGTTGACCCGGCATCCGTCGGAGGCCCCGCCCCGTGCCGATGTGCGGGCCGCGCTGGGCGCGATCAGCCGGGTCAACGCCTGGCGGCCGGCGCCGGGGCTCTTCGAGGCTCCGCTCGACTACGCCTCGCGGATCGCCCGCTATCACGAGCTGGGGCTGTTCACCGACCGGGATCTGGGCGACCTGCAGAAGCTGCTGCACGGTCTGGCGTACGCGGGCGGCCGTCAGGGCATGGGGCAGTTCTGTCACGGTGACGCGCTGCTCTCCAACATCCTGCTGTCGCCCACGGGTCCGGTGCTGGTGGACTGGGAGCACGCGGGCTGGTATTTGCCCGGCTACGACCTGGCGACGCTGTGGACGGTCCTCGGTGACGCCCCGGCGGCGCGACGTCAGATCAGCCAGCTGGCGCAGGCCGCGGGTCCCGCCGCGAGGGACGCGTTCCTGGTGAACCTGATGCTGGTGCTGACCCGCGAGATCCGTACGTACGAGACGGCCGTACAGCGGGCCATGCGCGATTCGACGTCCTCGGCCGCCGGTCAGGACCGCCCCGGTGCGCTGTCGTCGAGCGAGGAGCAGCGGCTGCTGCTGCGCCGGCTGCACGACGACTGCGCGATGGCCCGCAGGGCCGTGCGTGCCGCGGTCGGCACTCGCTGACCCTGCCAGGGGGGTGCGCGCTGCGGATCCGGTGCCGACACACCGGGCCCGCAGCGCGCCGAGGTGCTGTCAGGGGTTCTTGAAGTCGACCGCGTCCACGTCGAACGAGTTGTTCTGCGGGGACGTGAAGACGAGGTACAGCTTGTGGGTTCCCTTCAGTTCCTGGACGGGCACGGGCGGGGTCGACTGATAGTTGTCCCAGCCGCCTGTATTGGGGATCGGTGTGGTGGCGAGCAGCGGGCCGTCGGCGGCGTCCGCGCGCAGTTCGACCGCGCCGACCCCGTTGGGTGAGGACAGCTGGTAGCTGACCGTACCGATGCCTTCGACGCTCATCGGGTCGAAGGCGACCCAGTCGCCGTTGGAGATGTCTCCGATCCGTTTGCCGTTCTCGGCTCCTTCCTGGGCGACGATCCGGGTGCCGGACTGGGCGTCGTAGTACTCCGCCTGCTTGTGCTTCGGCTGGAGCACGGCGCGGCCGTAGCCGGTCAGGGCGGAGACGCCGTCGCCGCCCTTGTCGGTGTACTTGGCGTTGAGTACGTAGGTGAGGTCCGCGCCTTCGGGGTGGCCGCCCAGATCACCGGTGTCCACGGTCCCCTCGCAGCCGGGGATGTCGGTGGTGGGGTGCTCGTGGTCGTCGTGGCCCAGGGCCGGGTTGACGGTGACCTTGGAGCAGTCGACCGGACCGTCCTCGGGATCGGTCACCGTGACCTTGTACGGGATCTTGTCGCCGAACTCGATGAGTTTGCCGCTGACCGGGAATTCGATGGTCACCTTCGGTGCCGTGTTGCCCGCCGTGACGGGGATGTTGGCGTAGCCGGACTTGCCGGTGGAGTCGGTGACCTTCAGCTGGGCGGCGAAGTCGCCCTTGACCGTGTAGGTGTGGCTGGGGTCCGCCTCCGTGGAGTCGTAGGTGCCGTCGCCGTCGAAGTCCCAGGCATAGCTGAGAGCGTCCCCGTCCGGGTCGTTGCTGCCCTCGCTGGAGAAGTCGACCTTCAGCGGTACGGGGCCGTCGGTGGCGGAGGCGGCGGCCTTGGCCACGGGGGCGCGCTGTCCCTGTGCGTAGTCGATGCGGTAGAGCCCGGAGTCGTTGTTGCCGCCGCCGAAGGAACTGCCCCATTCGAGGACGTAGAGCGAGCCGTCGGGCCCGAACGTCATGTCCATCGGCTTGTTGAACTTCTGGGTGGAGAGGAAGTCGTTGATCTTCAGGAGCTTCTGGTCCTTGTCGAAGCGGATTTCCTTGACGTAGTTGCGCGACCACTCGTAGAAGAAGCTCGCGCCCTCGAAGTAGGCGGGGAACTTCGTGGTGGACGGGTTCTTCTTGTCGTAGTGGTAGACGGGGCCGCTCATCGGGGCCGAGCCGCCGCTGCCGATCTCGGGGAATTCCTGGGACGCGCCGTAGCCGTACCAGATCTCCGGCTGCTGGGTGGCCGGGAGTTCGGTCAGTCCGGTGTTGTTGGGCGAGGGGTTCACCGGGTTGGCGCAGTCGAACTTGGGGCCGACTTCCTTGGTGTCGGGGTTGTACGGGGCGTACGCCTGGTTGTTGCCGTGGCAGAACGGCCAGCCGAAGTTGCCGGCCTTCTTGATCACGTCGTACTCGACCAGGCCCTCGGGTCCTCGGTCGGTGGTGGGCAGTCCGCGGTCGGGGCCGTAGTCGGAGGCGTGGACGTAGCCCGTTTTGGGGTCGACGGTGAAGCGGAAGGGATTGCGGAAGCCCATCGCGTAGATCTCCGGGCGGGTCTTCGCGGTCCCGGGGGCGAAGAGGTTCCCCTCGGGAATGGTGTAGCCACCGGAGTTCTTGGGCCGGATGCGAAGGATCTTGCCGCGCAGGTCGTTGGTGTTGCCCGCGGTGCGGGCGGCGTCCAGCATCTGCTTGCCCTCGCGCCAGTCGAGCGGGGCGTACCCCTGCCAGTTCGGGTCGAGGTTGGGCGGGGTGTCGTCGCCGACGCCGAGGTAGAGCGTGCGGTCGGGACCGAACTCGACACCGCCTCCGGTGTGTCCGGGCTCTGGGAAGCTGCGGTCGCGGTAGGCGGGGACGTCGAGGAGCTTCTTCTCGCTGGTGAGGTCGAGGGTGTTGCCCTTGACCGTGAAGCGGGAGAGCCGGTTGACGTCCTCGGTGGCGCCCGCAGGGGCGTAGTAGAGGTAGATCCAGTGGTTCTTCATGAAGTCCGGGTCGAGTTCCATGCCGACCAGGCCGTCCTCGCCGCCGGTGTAGACGTCGAGCTTCCCGGCAGTGGTGGTGGCGTGGGCCGCCGGGTCGTAGATGTTGACCTCGCCGCTGCGCTGGACGTAGAAGACCCGGCCGTCCTTGACCACGTCGAGTTCCATCGGGTCGGCGGTGTTGTCGTCGAGGGTGACCTTCTCGTAGCCGCTCCAGACGGTGCCGCCGCAGTCGCCGGGCTTGTTGCCCGCGGCCCATTTGAGGCCCCCCATGACATGGGTGCGGAAAGCGGCTTCGCTGTACGAGGCGGTGTCGTGGCCCATGGCGGTCGCCCAGACCCTGCCGCCCTCGGTGTTGCGGCACCAGGAGATCGGGTGGTCGGCGCCCATCGCGGAGCCGCCGGGGTTGTACGTGGTCTCGTCGGCGGTGACCAGTACGTGAACGTCACCACGGGGGTTCCGGTCGAAGTTGTACCACTCCTCGGGGCGCTCCCAGCGTTCGGGGAGTCCTGCGGTGGAGGGGTGGACTCGGTCGGCAACCTTGGCGGTGCCCTGGAGGACGCCGGGTGAGTGGGCCGGCATGTGGACACCGCCGTTGACGGCCTCGTCCCACCAGGGGAACGTCTCCTCGATGCCCATGTCGAGGGTGTTGTGGAGGGCGACGACGCCGCCACCGCCGCGGACGTAGGACTGCATCGCTTCGCGCTGGGCGTCGGTGTCCCAGACCATGCCGGAGTTCTGCAGCATGACGATGACGTCGAAGTCCTTGAGCTTCGCCGTGTCGAAGACCGCGGGGTCGGCGGTCTCGACCAGCTCGAAGCCGCCCGCGGCCGCCTCCTCCTTGAACATCTGGATGCCGGCCGGGATGGAGGCGTGCACATAACCGACGGCGCGCGTGAAGAGCAGGGCGCGGAAGGCGGGCGCCTTGCCGGTGGTGGCTGCGGACGCGGGCAGTGCGGTGAGCGCGAGGAGCAGTGCGCCCACCAGCGCGATGAACGTACGCTGCATGTCACGGACATGACAGAGCAATCGGTGACGGCTCACGAGCAGGTCCTCTCTGCGGGTTGCGGACGAGCGGAGGTCAGGGGGTGGTGCCGAGGGCCCGGCGGAGAAAGGCCAGGCCCTCGGTCGCGATGCTGTCCTGGGTGTCGGCGAGCGGCCGCCAGACCGAGGCGGCGACCGCGATGGCGTCGTTGTGGGCGGTGAACGACTCGATGCAGAGCGGGCCCCGGTAGCCGCTCGTGGTGAGCGCGGTGAGGAAGCCGGGCCAGTCGAGCGAGTCGGCGCCGGGGGTGCCGCGGTCGTTGGCACACACCTGGACATGGACGATGCGGCCCGCCGCGCGGTGTACGGCGTCGGGCAGCGAGCGTTCCTCGATGTTCTGGTGGTACACGTCCAGCGCGAGGCCGATGGTGCCCTCGGGGAGCCCGGTCAGCGCTTCCAGCGTCTGGTCCACGGTGTTGAGCAGACTCGTCTCGTACCGGTTGAGGGGTTCCACGGCGAGGCGCACCCCCGCGGCGCGGGCGTGCTCGACGACCGGGGCGAGGTTCTCCCGTAACTCCTGGTATGCCGCGGCACGTTGGGCGCGGTCCATCCGCCAGGTGCGGCCCACCGCCGAGTACATGGGTCCGGCGACGGTGGGGGCGCCGAGGTCACGGGCGGCGTCGACGCAGCGGTACAGATAGTCCTGGGTGACCCGGACCGTCCGCGGATCGGTGCGGACGAGATCGCGGTCGGGCGGCATGACGGCGATCACCGCGGCGGGGGCGAGACCGGCGGCGTCGAGGAGCTCGGCGACGGATGCGGGCGCCCAGTCCCGGTCGTTCTCCAGCGGGATCTCTACGCAGTCGAAGCCCCACGCGGACAGCCTCGGCAGCACGTCACCGAGTGTTTCGTACGTCACCGGCGAGTGCCAGATCCACGGATTGGCACCGAGCGGGAGAGCGGCGGTCATTTCTTGCCTCCCCACTTCTCCGGGAAGCCGGGCAGGTTCTCGCAGCCGCACATCGCGTAGTGCAGGGGCGGCATGCCGGGCTTGAAGTACTGGTCGAGGGTGTCCTGGGTGACGGTGGGCTGAGGGAGCTTCCACTCCTTGGGGACCTGCTCCCCCTTGAGGATCCGCAGCGCGGCGACGACCGGGGTGCGCCACTGGAAAGTGGGGTACGAGGGGGCGATCGCGGTGAGCTTCTTCTCCTTCCAGACCTGGAGGAAGTCCTGCTGGTCCTCACCGGTGATGGGCGGTACGTCCTTGCCCGCGTCCTCGAAGGCTTCGACGGCGGCGACGGAGGTGGCCCCGGAGTCCATCCAGACGCCGTCGATGTCGCCGTTGCGGGTGAGGGCGTCGGTGACGATCGCTTTGGTCCTGGCCGGGTCGCCGTCGGTGAACTTCACGTCCACGACGTCGAGTCCGCTCTTGTCGAACGCGAGCTTCGCCGCCGACCAGCGGGTCTCCAGCACATCGACGCCGGGGGAGATCCGCAGGGCGAGGATCTTCCCCTTGGGCTTCACCTGCTCGACGAGGAAGTCGGCGGCGACCGCTCCGTATCCGTAGCCGCCGATCGGGTTGATGAAGGTGACGGCGCAGTCGGTCTCGACACCCCGGTCGAAGACGATCACGGGGACCTTTCCGCAGGCCTGCTCGACGGCGGGGGTGAGGGTGGCCGTGGTGTTCGGGGAGACGATCAGGGCGTCGCAGTCCTGGCCGGCGAGCTCCTGGATGTCGGAGATCTGTTTGTCGTCCTTGCCCTGCGCGTCGAGCACGGTGAAGTCGGTGATCTCCTTGTGGAGTGCGGCCTCGGCCCGCATGTTCTTCAGGCCGACCTGGCGCCAGGGGTTGAAGACTCCGGCGTTGGAGAAGCAGAGGCGGATTCCGCCGGAGCCCTTCTTCCGGTACTGGGTGGTGTCGACGAGCTTCGGGCGGAGCATCTGCTCCCACGGTTTTCCGGCGGGGCCCTGCGGGGGCACCTCGGCGAGGCCGAGCTGGCGTTCGTACTCGGCCCGGTCCAAGAACTTCGACTGCTTGCCGGTACCCGGGTCGGCCGTGCTGCCGCTCGCTCCGGCGGCGGGCGCGTCGGGCGGTGTGTCACTGGTGCAGCCGGCCAGCAGGGCCGCGCCGAGCAGGGCGGCGATCGGCGCGAGGACGTGTCCGGTCTTTCGCGTACTCATGAGGTTTTCGCTCCCGGGGGTTCGGTGCCGCGGCGGCGCAGCCGGGACCAGTCGGCTGCGCCGAGGGCGACGGCGGCGATGACGATGACGCCTTGCACGGTCGATTCCAGTGCGCCGGAGACGCCCTGGAGGTTGAGCAGGGTGAACAGTGCCTGGAGCGAGAACGCCCCGGCCATCGCCGCGACGACGGAACCCCGGCCGCCGCCCAGCACCACGCCGCCCAGGACGACGGCGGTGATCGCCTCGAACTCGTAGCCGCGGCCGGCCTGTGCCGAGACTCCGGAGAACCCGCCGACCAGTACCGCCGCCAGCGCGGCCGCGACGCCGGAGAGTACGAAGGCGATGGTCCGGGCGCGTGCGACCCGGACGCCGGCCAGCGCCGCGGCACG
>NZ_JBEXPH010000312.1:0-6759 GCF_040611955.1 Streptomyces sp. NPDC006510
CCAGGGAGCATGGCGACCCGCCGGCCGCTGACGCTGAAGCCGGTGCGCCACTGTACGGACGCCTGCGCATCGCTTCCGCCCGCTCGGTGACCGACCGGGGCCTCATGGGAGCAGCTGCCGTACGAGTGTGTCCGCGGCCCACTTCTCCCATCGTGACGGAGACCAGCCGCGGCCGGTGATCAGCAGGCCGTAGGTTTCCGGGCCGAGAATCGCCATTGCGACGTCGGCGGCCGACGCGGCGTCGTGGCCGTCCCGCAGCGATCCGCCGGTCTTCTCCGTGAGGGCCTGGGCGAAGCGGAGCTGAACGGCGTACCGCTGCTCCTGGTTGATCCGCCACAGCTCGGCCAGTGCCGGGTCCGAGGCCGCCGCGCCGCGTACGACTTCCAGGACCGGCGCGGCGCGTTCCAGGATCCGGCGGGCCCCGGCGGCCTGGAGGGCGAGCTGCGCGGCCGGGGCCGGCTCCTCGACGACCTGCCGGGCCCAGGGGCGGTCCAGGGTCGCCACCTGGTCCGAGCCGCCGGCGATCGTGCTGTCCAGGACTTCCTTGAGCAGGGCGCGCTTGTTGCGGAAGGTGAAGTAGACGGTCTGCGTGCCGACTTCCGCGGCACGGGCGATGTCCTCCACTGTCGCACCGGCCCAGCCGCGCTCGACGAAGAGCCGCGCGGCCGCGTCGAGCATCCGCAGGCGCGTGCGGCGGGCCTTCTCAGCGCGAGTGATGGGGGCTGTCACGGGCACTCTCCTTGTTCCGCATTTTGACTGTAGTGACACTACAGTGTATTTCATTGGAGCATGACTACAGCGAAAATTGATGGTTCCATGGGGCGGATCCTGGTCGTCGGCGGCTACGGAGCCGTCGGCGCGACCGTGACGTCCACACTCGACGCATGGTTTCCCGGCCGGGTGATCCCCGGCGGGCGCGATGAAGCGCGGGCACGGCAGAACGGGGGAGTCCGGGTCGACGTGTCCGACACCGACGACTTCCGGGAAGTGCTGGACAGGCTCGGCGACGTCGCCGTAGTCGTGCTGTGCGTCGAGCCCCCGGACGCGGGCGCCGCCCGGATCTGTCTGGAACGCGGGATCCACCTCGTCGACGTCGGAGCCACCCGGCGGCGGCTCGACGCGGTCGCGGAACTGAACGATCTGGCTGTCGGCGCCGGAGCCACCGCACTGCTCAGCGTCGGAGTCGCTCCCGGCCTGACGAACCTGCTCGCCCGACGTGCTCATGACGCCGTCGACGGCGCCAGGAGCCTTCGCCTGACGGTGCTGCTCGGCTCCGGTGAACGGCACGGAGCCGACGCCGTGCGCTGGACAGTCGAAGGGCTGGCCGAGCCCGCCACCGCTCGCCCGGAGCGGGCCGCCCTCCCCGGCTTCGGAACCCGGACCGCCCACCCGTTCCCGTTCTCCGATCAGCACACGCTGCCGCATACCCTCGGCGTGCCGGACGTGACCACCCGGCTGTGCCTCGATTCGCGGCCGCTGACCGGGATGCTGTTCGCTCTGCGGCGCGCAGGACTGCTGCGCGCCGCTCGCCGGCCAGGTGCGCGGCGGATGCTGACCGGTCTCTTCCGCCGCGTCCACACCGGCGGTGACGCCTTCGCCGTACGGGCTGACGCCCGGAACGGTGACCGGCACGCCGCGTACGGCCTCTCCGGACGTGCGCAAAGCCGCGTCAGTGGCCTGGTCGCGGCCTACGTCGCCCGGGAACTAATGGGCGGCACCCTGCCCGCCGGGGTCCATCACATCGAGCAACTGCCGGTTCTCGATAGTCTCTTGGGATGGCTGGGCTCGCACGGCGTCACGACGCTGCGCCTCGACCGGCGGACGGAGGGGTGAGCGGAGCCGGCGCTCACGGCCACCGAAGGGGAACGTGAATTCCCTGTGGGTCGGGTGACAGGCGGAGCTTCCCGTGACTGATCGCTCTCGACCGACCGATCGCCCTCGATCGCCTCGACCGGCTGATCACACACCGGCGGGAGAGTCATTGTGGGGAACCGAGGGCGAGCCGGGGGCCGTCCGTGGTGGACGGCCCCCGGCTCGGCCTTGCAGGAGGTCGGTTCAGCGGGGCGGGAGACGGTGTGCCGTAGAAGGTGATCGGCGGCCAGCCCTTCGCCTCGGCGATCGCGGACAGCGCGTCGGCTATTTCCAGAGGCGTGATCTCCTGCGCCGTCGGGATGCCGTTGGGCCGGTCCAGTCGAACCGGCGGCGCCCGGACGCAACCCGTGGGAACCGCGGGCGCATGATGGGTACAGGAACCACCATCAACTGCACTGTGTATAAGGTGTGTTGGGCGTATTCGGAGGAACGGGGAGGCTGCCGTGGCGCAGCCGTACCTGGGGCAGGGAGAACCGCCTGCCGGGCCGAGAGGTCGAGGTCGGAAGTGGGTGGCCGTCGGGGCCGTCGGAGTCGCGTTCGCGGTGTTGGCGGCGTTGGCCGTGGTCCTCGTGTCCGACGAGGACTCCCGACCGGCGGACAAGGGCCGCGACCATTCGACGGCGCGGTCCCTGGGGTGGGTGCTGGCGGTCCTGCGGATCCCGTGTGCGTGCCAGGCGCACCGCGCGCGCATCATCCCTGCCTTCGGGTCCGACATCGAGATCCAACCGATGTGGCCGTAGCCCTGAGCTTGTTCTTAACCGGCCGCTTGGCCGCCCGAGCCGTCTGTCGCGTGATGACTGTGAGTGTGTGGTGTGGTGTCAGCGGGTTGAGCGACAGCCGTTGATTTCCAGTGATGAGGCGTTCTGAGCTGCTCGTTCTATGGCCGACTGCTGGGGGCTGTCGCTGTCGTGGGGTGACCGCATGGCTGTCATGTGCTGCGAGTTCCGTATAGCACAGCTGGTGGGTGGCTGACGCGGGGATGCCCATTCCTGTGCACGGCGTGGGGGCGCCGAGGTGTTCTGGCGGGTATGACTCGGGCGGACCTTCCCCCCCGGCTCAGGACCGCGCCTCGGGCTCGGTGAAGACGAACTCCTTGCCGCTCCAGCGCACGATCAGCTCCCGTACTCCGTCCGGCCCGCTCTCGGCCGCCCGGAACAGCTTGACCCGGCCCGCCACGCTCCAGCCGTATTCGGACCAGTACGGGTGGGAGCTGATCAGGCGGGACAGCCGGATCCTCCGAGGGCATGCTGCCGCACACGCCCTCGATGTACTGGTATCTGTCCTCCTACCTCGTCCAGGCCCGCCGCGAAGGCAACTTCCGGGCGGGGCGATGCTGGCCGCCTGCCTCGCTCCGGCAGCCTGCTACCTCTGGCACGGCGTCGCGGGGAACTACGCGGCCGAACTCCTCGCCGCGGCCCCGGACCGCCCCGGACGCCTACCTGAATGGCCTCGCTGGCAGCGGGGCCCCGCTGCCCCGCGAACACCTGCTGTGCTGCTGCTTGGCTCGCCGGTGGACGGCGTTGAGGGTGTCGACGGCGGTGGCGTCCGGGGGCAGGCCGGGCGGACACGGTGTGGGCAGCGGCTGCATGACGATCACCGTGCCGATGATCAGGAAGTGCGCGGGACACCCGATGCCGCGTGATTGCCGGAACGGTCGCCCGCTCCGAACGCGAATGTTCGGTCAGTCGGGTGGGTGCGGGGCCGTGGCGGGACTTGTGAGGGCATCGAGCCGGACGGCGAGGTCTGGGTGGGTGGTGGTCAGGTGGGGGCGGGTGGCGTTGAGGGGGTGGATGAGGTCGGCGGGGTCATCGTGGGCGAGGGCCGCGTGGAGTTGGTCGAGCGGGTGACGGGCGGCGGTGGGGAGGTCGGTGAGGGCGGTGATCTGGCTGGCGATGCGGCGCAGGTCGGCGGCGTTACGGCGGGCCCAGGCGGCCTGGGTGCGGTCGGCGGCGCGGCGTTCGCGGGTGGCCTGGACGCGTTGTTCGCCGGTGGTTCCGGCAGGGCCGGGGCGGTTGCGCAGGTAGCGGCGTTCGGCGGCCTGGCGGCTGGCGACGCCGAGGGGATGGGCGAGGTCGGCCCAGCTGGCTCCCGCGTCTCGTGCCGTTTCGATCAGGCCGGTTTCCCACCCGGCGAGCTGCTCGCGGACCTGCCGCAGCAGGAGCAGGGAGGCCAGGGCTTGCTCCGGGCCGGCGTGGGGGGCGTCGGGGGTCCCTTGCCGGGCGGCGCGCAGGGCGTCGTCTATGGCATGCAGGGCCGCCGCGGCGGCGAGGAACGAGGCCGGGCTTCGGCCGGCGCTGGACGGGGCCGGCTGGTCGGCTGCTGTCACGGGCACCTTCCTCGGCTTGTCATCCGATGGACGACACCGTGTTTGTCATCCATTGGATGACATGCTACAACGGTTTCAGTGAAGCGCATTGGCAGCAACTGCCCGAACCTGCTGGAGGTGTTTTCACGATGTTGATGCGCACTGACCCCTTCCGTGAGCTGGACCGGCTGGCCCAACAGCTGATGGGCCCGGGCACCTGGTCGCGGCCGTCCCCGATGCCGATGGACGCCTACCGTGAGGGCGACCGGTACGTGGTGGCCTTCGACCTCCCCGGCGTCAGCGCAGACGCGATCGACATCGACGTCGAGCGGAACATGCTGACCGTCAAGGCCGAGCGTCGGCCCGTGGCGAAGTCCGACGACGTGCAGATGGAACTGTCGGAGCGGCCTCTGGGTGTCTTCTCCCGCCAGATCGTGCTGGCCGACACGCTGGACACCGAGCACATCGAAGCCGACTACGACGCCGGGGTGCTCACCCTGCGGATCCCGATCGCCGAGCGTGCCAAGCCCCGCAAGATCGCCATCGGTGGCCGTAAGGAGATCTCCGGCTGAGCCGAGGCCTATGACGGCTGGCCAGTGGTGGAGGACGGGTCGCTGATCTCCCCCTCTCCCGTCCTCCGCATCCCCCATGGACCGAGGAAGGGAGGTGGCCGACGTGACCGTGCGGCGCGAAGCGTTCCTCGACCAGGTCAAGGAACGCGGCAAGTACGGCAGCCGGCAGGAAGCCGAGCGCGCGGCCCGTGTGGTGCTCGCCCTGCTGGGCGCGCACTTGGTCGGCGAGGTACGCGCCCAGCTCGCGGCGTGCCTGCCAGAAGAATTCGCCCTGATCCTCCTCAACCCGCTGCAGAGCGCCGAGCCGCTGCCAACGGAGCGGTTTGTGCGCGCGACGGCGGCCTGGATCGAGGGAGCCACCGAGCAGACCGCGGCCTGGGACGTCAGCGCCGTCCTCAGCACCGCCGCCGACGCCGCCAGCGACGATCTGCTGGGGCAGATCCTGCTGCAGCTCCCCGCGGGCTACGACCTCCTCTTCGGCCGCCCCCAGCCCACCTAAGCCTTGATCCACCGATCTGATGGCTGTGGATGACTCTTCGAGAAACAAGGAAGTGCCTTGTGACCTGCGATGATGGGAGTTCTTGAGGCTTCCGGCACGCACGATCGGCAAGGCACTTCCGAGATGCAAGTTTCCCATACTCCAGCGGCGGTCTCCGCTGCGTTCGATGACCCGAATCTGGTCGCGCATGCCGGGCTGGTTCCGGTGATGCGGCTGGCCGAACGGTGCGGGCTGTCGGGCCTGGTGACGCAGAAGGTGAAGCTGAGCGGGACGAGGAACGGCGCGGGTGCGTCGGCGGACGCCAAGGTCAGCAGCATCGTGGCCGGCATGGCGGCGGGCGCGGACAGTATCGACGACCTCCATATCCTGCGGCACGGCGCGATGCCGGCCCTGTTCCGGGGGGCCCGTGCGCCGTCCACGCTGGGCACCTTCCTCCGTTCGTTCACCCACGGTCACGCACTCCAACTCCACGCTGTCCACCGCGGGTTCCTCGGCCAACTGGCCGCGCACGCCCCGCTGCTGCCCGGCGCGGGGCAAATGGCGTTCATCGACGTCGACTCCACCCACAAACGGGTCTACGGCCGCACCAAGCAGGGTGCCCGAGTACGGCCGGTTCAAGGGCATCCGCACCCTTCACCCCCTGCTCGCCACGATCTGCACCCCGCACTCCCGGCCGGTGATCGCCACCGTGCGGATGCGCCGCGGCAAAGCAGCCGACTCCCGGGGCGCCCCGAAATTCGTCAGCGAGGCCCTGGCCACCGCCGTCGAGGCCGGCTGCACCGGCACCCGCATCCTGCGCGCGGACTCCCAGTTCTACAACGCCGGGGTGATCTCCGCCTGCCGCCGGGCCGGAGCCCACTTCTCGATTACCTGCGGGATGAACCCCTCCATCAAACGGGCCGTCCTCGGCATTCCCGACCGGGCCCGGCAGCAGATCACCTACCCGACCGCGGTGCCGGACCCCGAGACCGGTGAACTCATCTCGGACGCCGAAGTCGCCGAGATACCCGCATACACGGCGTTCGCCAGCCGGAAGAAAGCGGAGCGGGTCACCGCGCGGCTGATCGTGCGCCGGGTCCGTGACCTGGCCAAACCCGCCGTTGTGGGTGAGCAGGGCGAGTTGTTTCCCGTGTGGCGCCACCACCCGTTCTTCACCGACCAGCCCGCACAAACCCTCCAGGCCGAACGCGAACACCGCCACCACGCGGTCATCGAGCAGGTCATCGCCGACAGTAAAGCCTCCGCCCTGGCCCACCTGCCCTCCGCACACTTCAACGCCAACGCCGCATGGCTCACCCTGTGGGCGATGACCTACAACCTGCTGCGGGCCACCGGCGCACAAGCCTCCGCCTTCCACGCCAGGGCCACCACCGCCACGATCCGCACCCTGAACCGTTCCGGGTTCGGTAGAGACTCTGGGTCTATCAGGAATCAGGTGTGGTTCGTCTGTTTGGCCTACAGGTTCTTCGGTGGGCTGATCGGCCTACGCTCGGATGGCGGTGAGGCGGCCG
>NZ_JBEXPH010000313.1:0-6752 GCF_040611955.1 Streptomyces sp. NPDC006510
TGCCTGGCCCGCAATCTGGTCTTCCAGCTCAACGACCTCGGACTCCTGGAGGAGTTCGGCGAGCTGAGCCGGGACGCGGTCGCCGCGGCCGGCCGGTTGCAGGACCTGGCACTGCTGGGGGTGAGCCTCTCCAATCTGGGTGTCGCCTGCTGGAAGCTCGGCCGTCTCACCGAGGGGCTCGAAGCCGCCAGGGAGAGCCGGGACGTGGCGATCCGTCTCGGCGACCTGCACACCCAGGCCCACAGCGAGAGCATCCTCGGCCAGTTCAACAGTCTGCTCGGCGACTTCTCCGCGGCCCTGGGCCACATGGAGACGGCGATCGCGCACGAGCGCGACCTGGACATGCCGCGCGCGGAGGCCGAGAGCCTGACCATCCTCAGCACGCTCTACGAACAGTGGGGACGGTACGAGGAGGCACGGGACGCGGCCCGGCGTTCGGCCGAACTGAGCCGGCAGCTGGGGCAGCACGAGGGACTTCCCGGCGCCATCACCGACCTCGCCTTCGCCCATGTCGGCCTGGGTGCGTACGAAGAGGCCGACCGCTGCCTGGCGGAGGCCCGCGCACTGTACGGGGACGCCGGAAACGAGGTGAACCTCGCCCTGACCCTGGCCTTGTCCGCCGATGTGGAACACCGGCTGGGAAAGCCCCCCCACGTCCCGGACCAGGCGGAGCTCGCCCTGGACATGATGCGGACGAACTCCTCGCCACTGCGCCGGGCCAAGGTGGAGAATGTGGTGGGCCGGCTGCGCCGCCGGCAGGGCGACATGGCGGCGGCGCTCGCGCTGCACACCCATGCCCATGAACTCGCCTCGTCCCTCAGCTATCGCATCGAGCAGGCCTACGCCCTCGCCGGCATGGCCGACGCCCTCGGGGACACCCCGGACGCGGCGCGCTACCGGGCCCAGGCCGAGGACCTCTTCGCCGAGATGGGTGTTCCGGCGAGCCACCGGCGCGGCTGACGGCCGGCCGCCGTCGCCGCACCCGGGACGGACAGCGACGAGCCCCGCACCGTGACTCCGGTGCAGGGCTCGTGTGTCGAGGCGGTGGGATCACATGATGGGGGACGTCGGGCCCTTGTCGTCATCGGCTCCCTGGGTGCCGATCACCGTCGGCCCCTTGTCGTCATCGGTCCCCTGGGTGCCGATGACGGTCGGGCCCTTGTCGTCGGTGATCGTCCGGGCGATGACCGTGGGACCCTTGTCGTCGGCGAGCACGTGGGTGCCTATGACGGTCGGCCCCTTGTCGTCGTCGGTCCCCTGGGTGCCGATGATCGTCGGGCCCTTGTCGTCGGCGACAACCTGCTGAATGCTCCGGGAGTCGTTCGACTGCCCCGCCTCGACCGCCGTGCCGATACCGAAGGCCAGCGTCGCGGCGATGATCCCGAAGATTCCAGCAAGCTTGCGTCCCATGTCCCGCCCCTAAGTGGTGTTTGTGAGGTTTTGCGGTGTTCCGCTTCCCGACACCACTGATGTTGCTGATCGGTGTTCCCGGTCCGTTCCTGCCCCGATCCCTCCTCCGGGAACTGCCGCGGGAACGGACCGGCACCGGCTACTCCACGTCGAGCTGACAGGCGGCGACGCGGGGTCCGAGGGGGGTGAGCACCACGCGCGTACGGGCCGTTCCCGACTCATGCCCGGCCAGGTCGAGCAGCGATCTCACGAGGGAGCGGAGCACCGCACGCTCCGTCTCGTCCAGGGCCGCCGGCCCCGCGCCGTCCCCGGGCGGCCACTCCACGATCCCGGCCACCGTGTGCATGCCGTTCTCGGTTCTGGTCTCGACGCTGAGCTGGGGCCCCTCCAAGGACTCCGGCGCGGTGTACGGATGGGACTGGACACCGGACGCCACACGCTCGGCCCACCGTTCCACGGTGGACAGGTCCTGGAGGGCCTGGCGCAGTTCCGTCCCGTCGGGCGAACGATCCCTGGGGTCCTTCACGTGAGTACTCCTTCTGCAGACAACTACGTAACGACCCTTGCTTCCCGGGCTCCCGCTTCCCTCCCGATCCGTTCCCGCTTTCTTCCCGTTCCCGCGTTCGCCAAGGGAACGCAGCGGTAATCGGTCACCGCATGATGACCCCGTTCGATTCAGACAGGGATCCGTGGTGATCCGCAGAGGACGCGACATCCTGGGGGATTGAGGCGTGGCAACCAAACCATTCGACGGCTCCGGCACGATGTGCCGGATTCCGGTGCACAAGGGATTCCGATCCTGATGGGCACCCGGATATCAACGGACATTCCCGGTCGCTTTTCGGGAATGGGGCCCTTTCTCCTCGTCTGGTCCGGTCAGGCGGTGTCCCTGGCAGGAAGCGCGGCGGTCCGGTTCGCCTTCATCGTCGAGGTGTGGGCGGCCGGCGGGAAGGCGACCGCCGTCACCATCCTCTCGCTGTGCGCCATGCTGCCGCAGGCCGTGTTCAGTCCCATTGCGGGCGCAATCGTCGACCGGATACCCAAGCGCACCGCGCTCCGGATAGCCGATGCCGGCGGACTCCTCGTCGTGGGCTCTCTGGCCCTGCTCCACTACCTCGGCGCGTTCCATGCCTGGCAGGTCTATCCGGCCTCCGTACTGCTCGGCGTCTGTGCCGCCTTCCAGTTCCCGGCCCTGTCCTCGGCCGTCCCCCTCCTGGTCCGAAAGGACCAACTGGACCGCACCAACGGCCTGCTGGCCGGCGCCAAGAGTGCCGCCGGGATCGGCGGCCCGGCGCTGGGCGGTCTGCTCGTCGCGCTCTTCGGGATCGGCCCGACACTCCTGGTCGACGTGGCGAGCTACGCGTTCGCGCTCATCGGCATCCAACTGGTGCGCTTCAACGGCGACCGGGTGGTGAAGGCCACCGACGCACCGCGCCGGCGGATCACCGCCGATGCCGTCGAAGGGATGCGCTACCTGTTCCGGGTGCCCAGCCTGCGCGATCTGATCGTCAACTTCTGTGTCGTCAACCTCGTGATGGTCTTCGGCTTCGCCCTCATCTCACCGATGGTGCTGCTCCGGGCCGGCAACGGCGCACTCGCCGCGGTCAACACCTCGGTCGGCATCGGTGGAGTGGCCGGCGCCCTGCTCATGGCGGCCTGGGGCGGACCCGCGAACCGGGGCCGGGGCATGATGCTCGGCATCGTCGGCATGTGCCTGTCCGCCCTGGTGGCGATGGGCCTGGCCAGCGGTGTGACCGGCTGGTGCCTGGCCATCCTGGTCGGCGCCCTGCTCATGACGGTGGTCAACGCCTCGATGCAGACGATCGTGCAGACCAAGGTCCCGCACGAATGGCAGGGCCGGGTCTTCGGCGCGGTGATGTTCCTGTCGCAGATCTCCGTGCCCCTGGCCATGGCGGTCTCGGGGCCGCTCGCCGACCACGTCTTCGAACCACTGGCCGCCCGGGGTTCCGGGCTCTTCACCGTGCTCGGTCCCCTCGTCGGCGACGGTCCGGGCAGCGGTATGGCGGCCATGCTCCTCCTGGCCGGCATCGGCGGGACCGCGGTCGCCCTCTGGGGACTCGCCAGCCGCTCGATCAGGGACATCGACACCCTGTTGCCCGACCTCGACGCGCCGCAGGACCCCGTCGAGCAGAGCGACCACCAGGGAGGTGAGCGCGATGAGGTGCGTGCATGAACTGTTCGAGGAACGGGCGGCGCGGACGCCCGGCGCGACGGCGCTGATCCACGACGGCGAACGGATCGACTACGCCGGACTCGACGACCGGGCTGACCGGTTGGCGGGCCTGCTGGCCACCAGGGGCATCCGGCCCGGCGACACGGTCGGCGTGTACCTGGAGCGCTCCACCGCACTGGTCGTGACGGTGCTCGGCATCCTCAAGGCCGGAGCGGGCTACGTGATGCTGGACCCCGGCTTCCCCGCCGAACGGCTGCGCGCGATGGCCGAGGACGCGGGCACGGCCGTGGCCGTGTCGGCCCGCGACGCCTCGCCCGGCGCGCTCGACGTGGCACAGGTGCACATCGAGGACGCCCTCGAAGCGCTGCCGCTGCCGCGCGGCGCCGTCCCCGCCCGGCCCGACAGCATCGCCTGCGTGATGTTCACCTCCGGATCGACCGGGCGGCCGAAGGGCATCGCCGCATCGCACCACGCGATCACGGCGACCCTCACCGGACAGAGCTTCGCGTCCTTCGGCCCCGGCGCGGTCTGGCTCCAGTGCGCACCGCTGTCCTGGGACGCGTTCGCCCTGGAACTGTGGGGACCGCTCATGAACGGCGGGACCTGCGTCCTGCACCCCGGGCAGCGGCCCGAGCCCTTCCTGATGGCGCGGCTCGTCGCCGAGCACGGCATCACCTCCATGTACCTCTCGGCGTCCCTCTTCAACGTCATCGTCGACGAGTACCCGCAGGTGCTGGACGGACTGCGGGAACTCGTGGTGGGCGGCGAGGCACTGTCCGCGTCGCACGCGGCCCGCGCCCTGGAGCGCCGCCCGGACCTGCGGCTGAGCAACGGCTACGGCCCCGTCGAGTGCATGATCTTCCTGACCGTCCACCCGGTGAACGCCGCCGAGCTCGGGACCGGCCCGGTACCGATCGGCCGCCCGCTGGCGGGCAAGCGGCTGTACATCCTCGACGAGGAACTGCGTCCGGTGCCGGACGGCCGCACCGGTGAGATCTACGCCGCCGGGGCGGGCGTCGCCCGTGACTACCGGGGACGGCCCGCGCTGACCGCCGAACGCTTCGTCGCGGCCCCGTCCGGTGAGCGCGTCTACCGCACGGGTGACCTCGGGCGACGACGTGCCGACGGAGTCCTCGAATACCTGGGCCGGGCCGACGGCCAGGTGAAGATCCGGGGCTTCCGGGTGGAGCCGGGCGAGGTCGAGAGCGTACTGACCCGGCACCCCGGCATCGACCGGGCCGCGGTCGTCACTCATGAGCACCCGGCGGGCGACCGCCAGCTGACCGCGTACGTCGTACCGCGCGGCGGCGCCCGACAGGACTTCCGGGAAGCGGAGTTGCGCGAGTACGCCCGCGGCGTGCTGGCCGACTACCTGGTCCCGGCGGTCTTCGTGCCGCTGGACGAACTGCCGCTGACCCCCAGCGGAAAGCTGGACCGGGCCGCCCTGCCGGAGCCCGGACCCGCGGCGGCCGCGGCCGGCCGGGCGACGGCGAGCGGCACCGTGGCCGCGCTGTGCGAGCTCTTCTCCCAGGTGCTGCGCGCGGACCCGGTCGGCCCGGACGACGACTTCTTCGCCCTCGGCGGCCACTCCCTGCTCGCCGCCCGGCTGCTGGGCCGGATCCACAGCGTGCTCGGCGCCGAGCTCGACATCCGCGGGCTCTTCGAGGCGCCCACTCCGGCGCTGCTCGCCCCGTACGTCGACACCGCTCCCCCGGCACGCCCCGCGGCACCTGCCGCGCCCGGTACCGCTTCCGGGGCGCTCCCGGTGTCGCACGCGCAGCACCGGCTGTGGTTCCTGGACCGGATCGGGGCCGGCGCCGCGTACAACCTGCCGATGCTGGTCCGGCTGCGGGGCGCGGTCGACGCGGCGGCGCTGGACGACGCCCTGGCCCGGGTCGCCGGGCGTCACGAAGTGCTCCGCACCGTCTTCGAGGAGTCCGACGGCGCCCCCGTACGACGGGTGCTGAGCGGGACGGCCGCGCGTCCTCCCTTCCGGCAGCTGCGGATCGCCGAGGAGTCGATGGACCGGGAGATCGAGCGGGAGGCCCGCCACCGCTTCGACCTGCGTGCCGAACTCCCGGTACGGGCAACCCTGTTCACCACCCGGGAGCGACCGGACGAGCACGCGCTCCTGGTGCTGGTCCATCACATCGCCGGGGACGGGTGGTCCCTGCGGCCGCTCTTCCGCGATCTGTCACGCGCCTACGAGGCCCGGGTCCGGGGCGCGGACGCGGCCGGACTGCCCCCGCTCGCCGTCCAGTACGCGGAGCACGCCCGTCACCAGCTCGACCGGCTCGGCTCACCGTCCGATCCCCATGCGCTCGCCGCCCGCCAGCTCAGGTACTGGCGCAAGGAACTGGACGGGCTGTCGGCCGACGGCCCGCTGCTGCCCCGCCGTACCGGGCGCCCCGCCGTACCCGGTCCGGCCGCGCAGGTCGTGGTGCGCCGGCTCGACGCGGCGGCCCACGCCCGGGTGGTCGAATCGGCCCGCGCCCGGGGCGCCACCCTCTTCATGGCCCTGCACGCCGCGCTGGCCACCGTGCTGGTACGGGCCGGTGCGGCCGAGGACCTGGCGATCGGCGCCCCGGTGGCCGGACGCGCCGGGGACGGCAGCGTCGAGGACGTCGTCGGGTTCTTCGTCAACATGCTGGTGCTGCGCACCGATCTGTCCGGCGACCCCACCTCGGCCGAAGTGCTCGCCCGGGTACGGGAGACGGACCTCGCCGCGTTCAGCCACCAGGACGTGCCGTTCGAGGACGTGGTCGGCGCGCTCAACCCACCGCGCTCCCCCGGCCGTCAGCCGTTCACCGACGTGGTCCTGGCGCTCCAGAACAACGCGCGGGCCGAGGTCGCGCTGCCCGGTGCCGAGCACGGCGTCGAGGTCGTGCGCACCGGCGCCGCCCGGTTCGAACTCCTCGTGGACGTCACGGACTCCACCTCGGACCGGGGCGAACCGGACGGGCTGACGCTGACGTTCGAGTACCGCGGGCAGGCGCTGGAAGCGGAGTTCGTCCAGTGGCTCGCGGACGCCCTCCCGCAGGCCCTGGCGGAGGCCGAGGCCGCCCCCGACACGCCCTTGTCACGGCTGCGCCTGGCCGAGCCGCCGCGGCGGGCCGGCGAGAGCGACCGGATCGCGGCGGTGCCCCGG
>NZ_JBEXPH010000314.1:0-6679 GCF_040611955.1 Streptomyces sp. NPDC006510
CGAGGGTGCGGGAGGCGGCACGAAGGGTGCGGGGGCGGGCGGCCCGGCGGGGGTGGCCGGCAGTCCCGACGCCTGCGCGGGCACCTGGGCGGGTGGCGGATCTACGGGTGGCCCGCCGCCGCTCCAGGTCAGCGTGACCTTGATGGACCCCTTGGCCTCGCCGTCCGCGAGGAGTCCGACGACCTTGCCGGACTTCGCGGTGAGCTCGATGCCGAATTCGACGCTGACCTCGTCGGGCCGCACGGCCCGCAGCGGCTCGGCGAGCGAACGCGCGACGCTGGTCACGACCCCTTGCAGGCTCTCGACCCGGGCCTGCACCCGGTCGGCGATGTTCCCGGCGCCGATGTCCGTGAACGACGGGCCCGAGCCGGACTGCGCCAGCTCCTCGGCACCGGAGATCCGCGCCCAGACCTCCGTACCGTCGGGCATCTCAATGCGCGTAATACGGGCGTCACTGTCACCCATGAAACCCCCCGTTCCCCAACTACCCGCAGGCTAACGGCAGTACGCGTCCGATGCGAGGTACATGGACCAGGACGCCGGGGTGGTGCGGGCCGGTTCTCGACCGGGTCGCGCGGCTGCCGGGAGCTGCGGCCCGAGGACCGGCCACCGGCCTTCGCGGGGCTGTCACCAGGCATTAGGCTTGCCGCATGTACTTCACCGACCGCGGTATCGAGGAGCTGGAGAAGCGACGAGGCGAGGAAGAGGTCACTTTCGAGTGGCTCGCCGAGCAGCTCCGTACGTTCGTCGATCTCAATCCCGACTTCGAGGTGCCGGTCGAGCGCCTCGCGACCTGGCTGGCCCGGCTCGACGACGAGGACGAGGACGAGTAGTCACTCCCGCCCGTCACCGGGCCCTTCGGCGCCCCTGATCCGGTCGTGGGCGAGCCCGAGCGCCCCGTGCGCCAGTAGCAGCGTCCCCGCGAGCACCCATCCGCCGCCCCGACGCCTGATCCCCCGCAGGACCAGCGGCAGTCCGGCCGCGAGCTGGGCACCGGCCAGCAGCCGGGCCCTGGGGCCGCGCGTCCAGGGGCTGAGGCGGCTGCTCTCGACCGCGTCGAGTTCGGCCTTCACCGCCTCGCGCCAGCCGGTCCAGACGACCGGTTCCACTTCGGGCCGGCTGTCGGCCGCCGCGTACAGCCGGTCGCCGGGTGTGTCCGGGTCCAGGCCGGGCGGGAGGATCAGCCCGATCCGGGTCAGCACGGCGAGCAGCCCGCGCAGCCGGATGCGCGCGTCGGCGTCCGGGTCCGGGCGGGTCAGCCCTTCGAGCGCCTGGACGTCCAGTACCGGGTCGAGGCCCAGCCGCTCGGCGAACGTGCGCATGGCCTCGTCCTCACCGGCCGGGGTGCCGTCCGCGAGCCACACGTAGCCGACCGGACGGCGGAAACCGGACGCGAGCGTGCAGCCGGCCCGGTCGCCGTCCCACCACAGGGCGAGCACGGGCCATGTCGAGCCGACCGCGAGCGCGGCGGCCCAGCCGGCCACGACCCGGTCGACCGGTTCCACCGCGTCCGCGGCACCGGCATCCTGCCAGGGCCTTCCCTCGGGTACGAGGACGGACCATCCGTCTCCGGCGGGGGCGAGCAGCATCCGCTCGCGCAGCAGATGGGCCACCGGCCGTACGGCCTCCGGTTCGGCACGGCACAGCAGCAGCGCCCCCGCGGGGGATGTCGCGTTCATGCCCCCCACGCTAGGGCAATTTGCCCGCATCCGGCGCCCTTTGATCCCCCAATGACCTCGCGACGCGCCTTGACTTCACCGGTCCGCGATATATCGTGTTCATCAAGAGACGCGATATGTTGCGTCATTCCGCGCTCCCCGGGAGGTCAGATCCGTGCCTGTGCCGACATGGACCATCGCCGAGCCCCAGAAGCTGACCTTCGACGCCCCCGTGACGTCACTCAACGTGCGCATCGTCGGAGGCGCCGTCAATGTCGTCGGCACCGAGGAGCCGACCGCCCGGCTGGAGGTCTCCGGGATCGAGGGCCCGCCGCTGATAGTGACCCTGGAGGACGGCACGCTCACCGTCGCGTACGAGGACCTGCCCTGGCACGGCTTCCTCAACTGGTTCGACCGCAAGGGCTGGCACCGCAGCGCGGTCGTCTCGCTCGCGGTGCCGGCCGGGTCGGCGGTGGGGGTCGGCGTCGTCGGCGCGGGCGCCGTGGTGTCCGGAATCCGCGGACGCACGGACGTACGGGGCGTCACCGGCGACACCACGCTCGTCGGGCTCGCGGGGCCGGTGCTGGCCGACACGGTCTCCGGCAACGTGGAGGCCCAGTCGGTCACCGGCGAGCTCCGCTTCCATTCGGTCTCGGGCGATCTGACGGTCGTCGAGGGGGCCGGGGCCTCGGTCCGGGCGGAATCGGTCAGCGGCAACATGGTGCTCGACCTGGACCCAACCGGGAAGCCCACGGACATCCGGCTGACCACCGTCTCCGGCGAGGTCGCCATCCGGCTGCCGCACCCGGCGGACGCGACGGTCGAGGCCAACACCGCGAGCGGCTCCGTCTCCAACGGGTTCGAGGACCTGCGGGTCAGCGGCCAGTGGGGAGCGAAGAAGATCACCGGCACGCTCGGCGCCGGGACCGGGAAACTGAGGGCGACGACCGTCTCGGGATCGATCGCCCTGCTGCGCCGCCCGCCGGCCGAGGACGGTCCGTACGATGCCGAGCCGACCGGAAAGGTGCTCTGACATGCCCCCCGTATTCGCCCATGGCCGTCTCCGCCTCTACCTGCTGAAACTCCTCGACGAGGCCCCTCGCCACGGATACGAGGTGATCCGGCTCCTGGAGGAGCGCTTCCAGGGGCTGTACGCGCCCTCGGCGGGCACGGTCTATCCGCGCCTCGCCAAGCTGGAGGCCGAGGGCCTCGTCACCCATGCCACCGAGGGCGGCCGCAAGGTCTACTCGATCACCGACGCGGGCCGCGCCGAACTGGCCGGCCGTACCGGCGAACTGGCCGATCTGGAACTGGAGATCCGGGATTCGGTCTCCGAGCTGGCCGCCGAGATACGGGACGACGTACGCGGCGCCGCCGGCAAGCTGCGCAGCGAGATGCGGGCCGCGGCGGACGAGACCAGGCACACCGGCTCGGGCTCGAAACGCAGGGGTGACTGGGAGTCCGCCTTCGGCGACCTCGGGGACCTGGGCGACAAGGAGGCGTGGCGCGCCGCGAAGGAGGAGCTGCGCAAGGCCAAGCAGGAGTGGAAGGAGCAGGCCCGCCGGGCGAAGGACGAGTCCCGCCGAGCCCGCGAGGACGCCCAGCAGGCCCGCCGCCAGGCCAAGGAGGCCCAGGACAGGGCGCGCGAGCAGATGCAGAACGCCGCCCGGCAGGTCCAGGAGCACTTCGCGCGGGGCGACTGGCCCTCGGGCGTACGGGAGGGGCTGGCCGAGATCACCGGTCAGCTGGGCGGCTTCGCCAGGACGGGCACCTGGCCCCCGTACATCAAGCCGGAGCCGGCCGACACCGACCCCGACTGGGGCAAGGACACCGCCCGCACCGGCGACCCGGCCCGCGACCTGGACCGGCTGCTCGACCGCTTCCGCGACGACATCCGCGACGCGGCCCGGGACCGGGGTGTCACGGAGGAGCAGCTGGCGGAGGCCCGCCGCCATCTGTCGACGGCGGCCGCCCACATCGGGGCACTGCTGCGGAAGGGCGACGGCGGGGAGAAGTGACCGGCCGGGGTCGCGCCCCGGGCACCACCCGGGGCGCGGCACGGAAGGCCCGGGGCTCAGCCCGCCTTCCTGAACCGCCCCGCGTCCCCCTCGCCCTCCCCGCCCCCGTACAACGCGCGGTTCACCGTCCCGTACGTCGCGCCATGAGCGGCGAGCACCTCGGCGACCACGCCGGGGCAGGCGGTGAGCGCCAGGAGGAGGTGCTCGTCGCCGATGAAGCGGTCCTGGCGCCCCACCGCGATCCGCAGCGACTTCGCGCCGTCAACCGCGGTTGGCAGAGGAGTCGTACGACCCGGTCACCGTCACCGTGACGCGCGTCCCCTTGCGGGCCCGGACACGCACCTCTCCCCCGTTCCTTCGGACCTCGGCGCGGCCGTCCACCGAGACCTGCCAGCCCCCGGCCGTCGGTGGCAGGGAGATCTCCGTGGTACCGCAGCGGCCCGCCGTATAGGTGAGCCGGTAGACGCGCGCATGGTCGTCGTACATGTCGGAGTGGACGGTTCCGGCGACGGCGGGTGCGTACGGTGTGGCGGTCCGGTCCTTGTTGACCGCGAAGTCGCCGTTCTCGTCCAGGGCGCAGTAGCCACCGCCGTAACACCACACATAGCCCGCCCAGCCGGAGGTGTAGCGGCTCAGGGAGGCCATCGCGTCCCGGTAGAAGCGGCCCATCATCGGCAGCTTGTTGTTCAGCGGGCCCCATTCGCCCACGACGACCGGGATGTGTCGTTGCTCCGGGTACGCGGTGACGGCGGCCTCGTACGACTCGATCCAGCCGGCCGCCGGATCGTAGTCGGCGCCCGCCTCCATCGCGGTGTTGTAGAAGTGCGGGGCGTAGACGGTCCGGTGATCCCTGATCGCTCCCAGTCCGGTGGGGACGCCCTCGCCGACGATGGGAGTGGGTTCGACGAACAGCCAGTTGGTGCGGTCGGCCGAACGGACCGCGCGGGCCAGCCGGTTGTACATCGGGGTGAGCTGCCGGGCCTCGATGCGGCGGGCGGCCGTCACCAGGTCCTCGCCCTCGCCGAGCTCCCCCATCGGCTCGTTGATCAGGTCGTAGCCGAGGACGGCGGGGTGATGTGCGAAGCGCCCGGCGACGACCTGCCACATCCGCGCCTGGGCGCGCTGGAGGTCGGGGTCCTCGTAGAGATGGGTGAAGGCACGCTGCACGGCCGGCTCGAAGTACTCCGCGAACCAGTCATCGGGGTGCGGGGTGAAGGGCAGTCCGTCGGTACGGGTCGCCCAGGCCGGGATGCCGCGGTGGCCGAACGCCGGGCCGAACACGTCCTGGTGGGCGTCGAGCAGCACCTGGATGTCGTACTTGTGCGCCCAGTCCAGGATCCGGTCGATCCGGCGCAGGTACTCGGCGCTGTAGTGACCCCGGCGCGGCTCCAGGTCGTCCCAGAAGATCAGCAGCCGGGCGAAGCCGAAGCCCTTGGCCCGCAGATCGCGGAAGTGTTTCTCGGTGATGGCGGTGAGTGCCTGGTCACCTCGGTTCGCCTTGTCCTCGACGTTCCAGCCGCGCAGGGTGAGCGTGCGGCCCTCGTCGTCGGTGAGCCGGGGTATGCCGGTCCGTTCCGGTGGTGCGGGGCGTGCGTCGGCGGCGGGGGCGAGGGCCCCCGCCGCGAGCACGAACGAAGTGACGATCGAGGTGAGTACGCTGCCCATCCGCATCCGCGTCCGCATGGCGCAGATCAGAACAGCTCACCCCGCACACCTCAAGAGCAGGTGAGCACAATCTTTCCGAACTGGTCGCCCGCGGCCAGCCGTTCGAACCCCTCGCGGGCCCGGTCCAGCGGCAGCACCTCGTCGATGACGGGCCGCACCCCGGTGGTCGCGCAGAACGCCAGCAGGTCCTCCAGCTCGTCCTTTGTGCCCATGGTCGAGCCGACGACCTTCAGCTCCAGGAAGAAGATCCGGGTCAGCTCGGCGTGCGAGGGCCGGTCGCCGCTGGTCGCGCCGGAGATGACGAGCGTGCCGCCGGGGCGCAGCGACTTCACGGAGTGGGACCAGGTGGCCGCGCCGACCGTCTCGATGACCGCGTCGACGCGCTGCGGCAGCCGGGCGCCCGGCTCGAACGCCTCGACGGCGCCGAGCTCGACGGCACGCTTGCGCTTGGCCTCGTCGCGGCTGGTGGCGTACATCCGCAGCCCGGCCGCCCGGCCGAGCACGATCGCGGCGGTGGCGACGCCGCCGCCCGCGCCCTGGACGAGGACCGAGTCGCCGGGGCGCACCCCGGCGTTGGTGAAGAGCATCCGGTACGCCGTGAGCCAGGCGGTCGGCAGACAGGCGGCCTGCTCGAAGGTGAGCTCCTTCGGCTTGGGCAGCACGTTCCAGCTGGGGACGGTGACCTGCTCGGCGAAGGTGCCCTGGTAACGCTCGGTGAGGATGGAGCGGGGTTCCTCCGGGCCGACGCCGTGACCGGTCTGGCCGATGACGGAGTGCAGGACGACCTCGTTGCCGTCCTCGTCGGTTCCGGCCGCGTCGCAGCCGAGGATCATCGGCAGCTTGTCCTCGGCGAGGCCGACGCCGCGCAGGGACCAGAGGTCGTGATGGTTGAGGGAGGCGGCCCGGACGTTGACGGTGGTCCAGCCGGGCCGCGCCTCGGGGGCGGGGCGTTCCCCCAGCTCAAGGCCGTTGAGGGGCTGGTCGCGGTCGATGCGGGATGCGTAGGCGGCGAACATGGCCCCGACGATAGGCCGGGCGCGGGCCGGGCGTAACCGGCCACGGGTGTGACGCGCACCGCGCATTCCAGCCCCTCCGGCGATTGAGGAGCGGGGGTCCGGGGGCAGCGCCCCCGGTCACGGAAAGGGGCGGGCAGGGGACGGAGCCGGCCGCAAGCACCCCTTGTCCGTGCCCCACTCCGCCCCGCCCCCACCCCACCGGCTCAGCGCCGGGCCACACCCTCCGCCCGCGCCGCGGCCGCCACCGCGGCGGTCACCGCAGGCGCCACCCGCTCGTCGAACGGCGACGGGATCACGTAGTCCGCCGCGAGCTCGTCGCCCA
>NZ_JBEXPH010000315.1:0-6615 GCF_040611955.1 Streptomyces sp. NPDC006510
GCCCCGCGCGTGTGTGGTGCTGCCGTCAGGACAGCCGCTTGACCGCTGCCGCCACCCGCTCGTCCGTCGCCGTGAACGCCACCCGTACGAAGCGGTCGCCGGCCGGTCCGTAGAAGTCGCCCGGCGCCACCAGGATGCCGAGCTCCGCCAGGTACGCCACGGTCTCCCAGCACGGCTCGTCGCGCGTCGCCCACAGGTAGAGGCTCGCCTCGCTGTGCTCGATCCGGAAACCGTGCGCCTCCAGCGCGGTGCGCAGGGCCGCGCGCCGCTCCATGTACCGGGTCCGCTGCTCGGCGACGTGCTCGTCGTCGCCGAGCGCCGCGACCGTCGCCGCCTGGACCGGGGCCGGCGTCATCATGCCGCCGTGCTTGCGGATCAGCAGCAGCTCGCTCAGCACCGCCGGGTCGCCCGCGACGAAGGCCGCGCGGTACCCGGCCAGGTTGGAGCGCTTGGAGAGCGAGTGGACGGCGACGATGCCCTCGTACGTACCGCCGCAGACGTCCGGGTGCAGCACGGAGACCGGTTCGGCCTCCCAGCCCAGCTCCAGGTAGCACTCGTCGCTGAAGACCAGCACGTCGTGCTCGCGGGCCCAGGCGACGGTCCGGATCAGCTCGTCCTTGGACAGGACCCGGCCGGTCGGGTTGGACGGCGAGTTGAGCCAGAGCAGCTTGAGACCGGCCGGGTCCAGCTCCGTCGGGTCGTCGTAGACGACGGGCTCGGCACCGCAGAGCCGGGCACCCACCTCGTACGTCGGGTAGGCGAGGCGCGGGTACGCCACCCTGTCGCCCGCGCCGAGACCGAGCTGGGTCGGCAGCCAGGCCACCAGCTCCTTGGAGCCGACGACCGGCAGGACGTTCCGGTGCGTCACCCCGACCGCGCCGAGCCGCCGCTCCACCCACCCGGTGATCGCGTCACGCAGCTCGGCGGTCCCCCACACCGTCGGATAGCCGGGGCTGTCCGCCGCCGCGACGAGCGCCCGCCGGATCAGCTCGGGCACCGGGTCGACGGGCGTACCGACGGACAGGTCCACGATGCCGTCGGGGTGGGCCTCGGCCGTCGACTTGTAGGGCGCCAGCTTGTCCCAGGGGAAGACCGGGAGACGGGAGGAGACTGCGGACACGGATCTCTGCTTTCTCGTACGGGGTCACGAGGGACACTCGGGCCGCTCGTCACCCGGGCGTGGAAACGCCTCGGTCCCGCACGGTGACGAGCCGTACGGGACCGGGGCGGCGCACGTGCTGGCCGCTGACTACTGGTTCTGCGGCGGCAGCGCGGCGATGAACGCGTGGTCGCGTTCGATCAGGCCCAGCTTGGAGGCACCACCGGGCGACCCGAGGTCGTCGAAGAACTCGACGTTCGCCTTGTAGTAGTCCTTCCACTCCTCCGGGGTGTCGTCCTCGTAGAAGATGGCCTCGACCGGGCACACCGGCTCACAGGCTCCGCAGTCGACGCATTCGTCCGGGTGGATGTACAAGGACCGCTGGCCCTCGTAGATGCAGTCGACGGGGCACTCTTCGATGCAGGCCTTGTCCTTTACGTCGACACAAGGCTGCGCGATGACGTAGGTCACGCTGTCGTTCCTCCTCGGTAGGGCGTTGGCTCTCGCGCGGGAGCGCGGCGTCGTCGATGCCCGCCCCTAGTATCTCCGTTCCGGGGCACGAACCGAACAGGAGGGGCGTACACAGCTGTGGAATTCACCGTCGGCGGACAGCTCAAGGTCCGAATCACACCGGCTGACGTGGGCAAACGGGTATCAGTCCGGCGTGTGTGCGAGACCGGCCCGCAAGGAGCGAAGTTCGCCGACACCGTCGGCGTTCTCACATCGTGGGACAGCGGTGTGCTCTCGATCACACCGAAGAGCGGTGAATCCGTCCGTATCCCGGAATCGGCACTGGTGGCGGGCAAGGTGGTGCCCGCCGCTCCGGCCCGGCGGCGCGGTCCGGCGGCCTCCTTCGAGGAGCTCGCGCCCGTCTGTGCCCGTGCCTGGCAGCCGGCGGAGAGCGAACCGCTCGGCGACTGGCGGCTGCGCGCCGCGCGGGGTTTCACCCGGCGCGCCAATTCCGTGCTGCCGCTCGGCGATCCGGGCGTCCCGCTCGACGAGGCGCTCGGGCGCGTCCGGCACTGGTACGGGGAACGGGGCCTGCCCGCGTACATCCAGACCGCGACCGGCGCCGAGGGCACCCAGGAGCTGCTCTGCGCGGAGCTGGAGGAGCGCGGCTGGCGCCGCGAGGTGACGGCCGAGGTACGCACCGCCGGGCTCGCCCCGATCGGTGATCTGGACGCGGATGTGTCCCGGGTGCGGCTGAGCCGGGACCTCGACGAGACGTGGCTCTCCCGCTACCAGCGCTTCGACACCCCGGGGCCGCACGTCCTGGCGGTGCTGCGCGGCGGCCCCTCCGTGTGGTTCGCCTCGGTGCCCGGCGACAGCGAGGGCGCGGCGCCCGCCGCGATCGGGCGGTGCGTGGTGGACGGGCGCTGGGCCGGCTTCATGGCCGTGGAGGTCGATCCGGCGTACCGGCGCCAGGGACTCGCCACCTCCGTGATGACCGCGCTCGCCCGCAGGGCCCTGGAGGAGGGTGCCTCGGCGGCGTGGCTCCAGGTGGAGACGGAAAACGAGGGGGCGCGGGCGCTGTACGAGGGCATGGGGTTCGCGGTCCATCACCTGTACCACCACTTCCGGTCGGCGTGACGGGGACGGACGGGCCCGATGAATCCTGAACCCGCCGAGCGGCCGGAGCGCCCGGACCGGGACGAGCTGCGCCGGCAGTTCGCCGAGGAGGCCCGCGCCGAGCGGCCGGACCTGGCGCTGCTCTGCCTGCTGCTGGGCGCGGTGGCCGATCCGGCGCTGGATGCGCACGGGATCGACGCGGCGCAGATCGAACTGGACGAGCTGGCGGGCCGGCTTCCGTACGGGGTGCGGGGCGGCCGGTCCTGGGCCTCGGCGCTGGCCGAACTGCTCGGTGAACGGTGCGGCTTCGCGGGCTCGTCGGCGGACTACCAGCGGCTGGAGTCGTCGCTGCTGCACGAGGTGCTGCGCAGGCGTCGCGGGCTGCCGATCCTGCTGTCGGTGGTGTGGATCGAGGTCGCGCGGCGGGCGGGCGCTCCGGTGTACGGGGTGGCGCTGCCCGGCCATTTCGTCGTCGGCTTCGGCGATCCGGCCGAGCGGGTGCTGGCCGACCCGTTCGACGGCGGCCGGCCGATGACCGGGCAGGAAGCGGAGCTGCTGGTGGCGGGGGCCACCGGGGAGCCGCTGGAGGAGTCGATGCTGGTGCCCGCCCGGCCGCTGGAGATCGTGCTGCGGATCCTGAACAACATCAGGGCCTGGGCGGCGGCGCGTCCGGAGCACACGGATGTGGCGCTGTGGGCGGTGGACCTGTCGCTGCTGCTCCCCTCCCATCCCGCCAGGCTGCGCTACGAGCGCGCGCAGCTGCTCGTACAGAGCGGGCAGTTCCTGCGCGGGGCGGCTGAGATGGAGGAGTACGCGGACGTGATCGACGGGGTCGAGCCCGCGACCGCGGAGGCGATCCGGCACCGGGCGCAGGCGGCGCGGGCGTTGCTGAACTAGGGCTTTCGTTTGGATCGGGCCGGACCCCGCTCCCTGATCCGGCCTGATCCAAGCGAAAGACCCCAGGGCCTGTCCGGTGGCCCGGCGGCGCCGCCGGGTCACCGCGCCTACCCGCCCGAGGCGATCCTGCGCACCGTGTGCAGCAGGTACTCCTTGCGGTTGAGCGGGTCATGGTCCGTGCGCGGCCGGTCCGGGACGGTGCCGACGACCGCCCGGTAGCGGTCGAACTCGGATTCCAGGACCCCTTCGCCACGGGTCAGGGCCGGAAGCTGCTGCTGGAGCTCGTGGACGCGGGCCGCCGGGATCTCGCCCTCCAGCACGCATACGGAGCCGTGCACGGCCGGTGTTCCCGGGACGGCCCGCAGCTGTGCGAGTACGGGCAGGACCGGGCCGAGCTGGTCCGCGGGGAGTTCCAGGCGGAATCGGTGAATCGGCTCGTGCACCGTGGTACCGGCCTGCTTCAGCGCGCTCATCAGGACCAGCGGGGTCAGATTGCGGAAGTCCCCCGCGGTGCTCGACATGCTCTTGTCGAAAACGCCATGGGAATGGCTCTGGCGGGGCCAGTAGCCGGAATGCGTCATGGTGACGACGCAGTCGGTGACCTGCCAGCCGTGAATTCCCTGTCGCAGGGTCTCCCCCACGGTCTCCTCCACCGCCCTCATCAGGGAGAAAGGCATCGATCCGAGCTCCACCTCCAGCCGGTAGGCGATACCGCTGCCGACCGGGGCGGGGTCGACCCTGAGGCCGATGGTGGCCAGGAAGGGATTGCCGTTCTGCTCGCCGACCTCGTACGCGGCACCGCTGCCGTTCGGCCGTTCCAGGCAGATGGTTGTGGTCTCGCGGAAGGTGACACCGATTCCGAATTCGTCGGCCAGTGTCGCCTGGATGACTTCCTTCTGCACCTCGCCGTAGAGCGAGACGGACACTTCCTTCCGGATGTCGTCCTGTCGCAGATTGATCAGTGGGTCCTGTTCGGCGAGCTGCGCGAGTGCGACATGCAGTTCGCCCCTGCTCGTCCCAGAGCTGGGAACCACGACCGATTCCAGCGTCGGTGGAGCGAACCACCGGCCCGGTGCGGCCGTGTCCGGATCGCCGACCGGATCGCCGACCCGGATGCCGCCGAGACCCCGGAGCTGCGCGATCCGGCCCGCGCCGACCGCCGACTCACGCACGGCCGAGCCGTGGTCGAAGACGCTGATCCCGGTCACTCTGCCCTCGGCACGCCCGTCGCCCCGCCCGAACGGCAGCCGGTCGCGGATCCGTACCGTGCCCGAGAACATCCGGACGTACGCCGTCTTCTCGCCGCCCGGACCGCGCTCCACCTTGAAGACCGTGCCCGAGACCGGCCCGTCGGCATCGCCCCGGCTCGCGGGCAGCAACTCCCTGACCCCGCCGATCAGGGCGCCCACCCCCGCCCCGGTGATCGCCGAGCCGAAGTACACCGGATGCACCAGCGCCCGCCCGGTCTGCGTCGACAGCTCCTCGCGCAGCCTGTAGTACGGGAGCACCGCGGCGTTCTCGACGTACGCCTCCAGAAGCGCGTCGTCGTGGTCGGCGAGCAGCTCGGTCAGCCGGTCCGTGAAGCCGGCGTCGGCGCGGGTGTACGGCGTGCAGCGGGCGTCCCGGCCGCCCGCACCGTCGACCGACCCCATGGCGACCACGGCCGGGGTCAGCTTCTCGGAAATGCTCCGCAGCACGGAGTCGTACCGCGCACCGCCGCGGTCGACCTTGTTCACGAAAATGAGCGTCGGAATGCGCAGGCGTCGCAGCGTCCGCATCAGAACGCGGGTCTGCGCCTGTACGCCCTCCACCGCGGAAATGACCAGCACGGCACCGTCGAGCACGTTCAGTACCCGTTCCACCTCGGCGATGAAGTCCGGGTGACCGGGGGTGTCGATCAGATTGACCACGATGCCATCGATGGCGAACGAGACGACGGCGGACTTGATCGTGATGCCGCGTTGTCGTTCGAGTGCCAGGGAATCGGTCCGGGTGCTGCCTTTGTCGACGCTGCCGATCTCGTCGATGACACCGGCGGTGTGGAGCAGCCGCTCGGTCAGGCTCGTCTTACCGGCGTCGACATGCGCCAGAATTCCCAGATTCAGCGTGTGCACGAAACTCCATGTCCTCAAGATCGGTAGCAATTCCCGCCTGGATGAACATGAGAGTTCCTCGCATGACCCGCTCCTTCGTCGATCGATTTCTGCGGCGAGTACAGCAGAGGCCCGGACCCGCGACAACCGATTTACCCGCCCCCCGCCCTGCGCAGATATCGGCGCTCGAAAGCAAGCAGGTCAGAGGCGGCGCGACGCCGGATTTCAGGTGCGCCGCCGACGCGGATCCGGGGTGCGCACGCAGGGAATCGCCGCAGGCCACGGGGCCCGCGCCGCCCGACCGGTACACCGCGCAAACCATGCCAACTCCCCGCAGCCCTGGCCCTGTTGACGGTACATGAAGGGCCGCTGCGGGGCGGGTGACGGGCCCGCCGTGGAGAGGCCAGCAGAAAACGGATACGGATGGGGCCCGGTCACCCAAACCTCGCGCGCCGCTGGGTGCAGTCCAACGGGTGATTATCGGCCCTACGCCACCCGAAGAGACCACGGTGTAGCTCCAATGCTGCGCTCCCCGATGGCGCGAATTCGCATTCCGGCTGACGGTGGATCACGTCGCCACTGCGCCACACTGAGTCGACAGCCCGTCACTCTTCGCAGTTGCGGCGGAAGGAATGTGTTCAGATGCGCTCTGCCCGCACACTGTTCGCTTCGGCCGCTGTCACAGCGGTCCTCGCCATCACCGGCCCGTCCGCCTACGCCCTGGCAACGTCCGGCGACTCGGGCCACGACAACGGCTACTCGTCGTCGCACGGCGACGACTACGGAAAGTCCGACCGCGGCGACGACCGTGGTGACCGCGGTGACCGCGGCGGTGACCGCGGCGGTGACCGCGGCGGTGACCGCGGGGACCGCGGCGGCCGGGACGACCACGGCGACCGCGGCGGCGACCGTGGCGGCCGTGACAGGCCGTACGGTGGCGTGCACACCGGCGGTGGA
>NZ_JBEXPH010000316.1:0-6582 GCF_040611955.1 Streptomyces sp. NPDC006510
CGACGAGCTGACGGTGGTGCTCGCCGACCTGTCCGGCGCGGTCGTCGCGAGCCGCACCGCCCCGCTGGACCTCGGCGCCCCGGCGGACGAGGTGCTCGCGGCGGCGACGGACGCGGTGACGGCGGTACGGGGCGGGGGCGCGGGGCCGGGGGAGCGGCAGGTGCTCGGGGTCGGCGTCGCGGTACCGGGCCCGCTCGACCACCGGGGCGGGGTGCTGCACCGCGTCACCGGTTTTACGCAGTGGGACGGCTATCCGTTGCGGGACGCGCTCGCCGTACGGACCGGGCTGCCCGTCGTCGTCGACAAGGACACCAATGCCGCCGCCCTCGGGCTCGCCCTGCGGGCGGCGGGCGGCGGTGACTTCGCGTATCTGCACCTCGGGACCGGGCTGGGCGCCGGGCTGGTCCTCGGCGGGGCGCTGCATCGCGGGGCCCGGACCGCGGCCGGTGAGTTCGGGCACCAGACCGTCCAGCTGGACGGGCCGGTATGTGGCTGCGGGGGACGCGGCTGCATCGAGGCGCTCTGTCTCGCCGCGGTCGCCCGGGGGGATGTCGCGGAGGCCGCCCGGGTGCTGGGGACCGGCGCCGCCAACCTCGTCGGGCTGCTCGACATCGACCGGGTGGTGCTCGGCGGCCGCACGGTGGCCGCCGATCCCGACGCCTACGTACGGGGTGTCCGCGCCGTGATCGACGAGCGCGCCCGGCGGGGCGGGACCGACGCGCCGGTGCCGGTCGACGCCGCCGGGGGAGGGGACCGGCCGGTCGCGGAAGGGGCCGCTCAGCTGGTCCTGGCCCCACTGTTCGGGCGGGCCGACGGGGCGTGAGCGGTGGGCGGGCCGGGCCGGTGAGTGGGGCGGGAGGCAAGGGCCGGGCCGGTGAGCGGGGCGGGAGGCAGGTCAAGGGCGGGGCCGATCGGGCGGATTCCGGCGGCCGGCCGGGCGGCCCGTCGGTATGTCGGAGTCGGCCGCTTCGCGCGTGCGTGGCAGCGTCGCGGCTCCAGAACCGGTGAACTCCGGCGTACGGGGTGAGCCGACCGCTCCGCGAGCAGCGAAGGACGATCCCCCGATGTCCCCGATGTCCCCCGCCCCACCCTCGTCCGGTATGCCTTCCGGCACGCCGTCCGGTACGCCTTCCGGGACCTCCGCGCCGGTCGACTCCGCGCCGGGCTCGATGCCCGGCCGCGCCGCCGACTCCGTCCCGACCGTCAGTCCCACGTCCGTCCCCCTGACCACGGCCGCGTCCATCCCCGTGTTCACCGCCCCCGCGCGCCCTCCTTCGCCCGACCCCTCGCCCTCGCTCCCGCCGCCCCCCGGGCGGACCCGGCACGGATTCGCGCTCGGGCTGGCCGTGGCGAGCGTCGTCCCCGCCGTCGTCCTCGGCGGCACATCCGTCGCACCCGCCTCCGCCGCGTCCTCGGTCACCCCGGTTTCGGCGCCCGGCTCCACCAGCGCCGACCAGGAGCCCGCCTGTGGTGATCCGGCGGCGAAGGAGTTCCCGATCAGCACCCGTATCCATGGCGGCCCGGACACGTACGCGTCCGGCGGCGGCTACGGAACCTGGTTCCTGGACCTGACCAACACCACCACCGAGTCGTGCCGGGCCATCCACCCGGTGCTCGTCCTCACCGACGAGGACCGCAAGCTGACCTCCGACCAGATCCAGCTGGAGTTCTCCGAGCAGGCCCGCCCCGGTACGGAGCACCGCGTCACCTGGGAGACCACCGACCAGGACGAGCACATCGGCGTCTTCGGCGGCGAGGGGGACGACTCCTTCGACGGCTTCACCGTCCCTGCGGGCCGCACCATCACCATCCAGGTCCGGATGGCGTTCACCTCCGACACCCGCCCCGGCCGGATCACCGCCCACGCCGCCGTCGTCCAGCGGCAACGCGTGGCGAGCGGCACGGCCGGCAAGCCGGGCAAGGACGACGGGGCCTGGGTCGGGGAGTCCGACGACTACTCCTTCACCGTCGTCGAGGACAGTGACGGCGGCGAGACCGGCGAGACCGGCGAGATCGGGGAGACCGGTGAGATTGGAGAGACCGGTGAGATTGGAGAGACCGGTGAGGCCGGCGAGATCGGCGGCACCGGAGACACCCCGCGTGAAGCCCTGCCAGACGGAACCGGGCCGAGCACCACTGACACCGATGGCACCACGGATACCAACAGCACCACCGACACCGACGGCACCGATGGCACCACCGATACCAACAGCACCACCGACACCGACGGCACCACCGATACCAACAGCACCACCGACACCGACGGCACCACCGATACCAACAGCACCACCGACACCGACGACACTTCGCGGCCGGTCGAACCCGGCCGGACCCCGGCGGGAGACGGCCGCCCGGAGCTGGCCGAGACCGGCGCGGGCACCATCCCGTCGCCCGGCCTCACCGTCACCGGGCTCCTGATCGGCGGCGGGGCTATGGTCGTCCGGGCCCGGCGGCTGCGCCGCGCGCACCCCTGAACCGCCCTGAACCGTCCCGAACCACCCCGGAGCGTCCCTGAACCGCCCCGGACCGCCCCTTCCGCGCCCGGACGTTCACGGTGTCCAGATCCCGACCGGAGCCACCACCGCACAGGTCCGCTTCCGGTACACCGGCGGCAACAACTGGTTCTGGGCGATCGACGGAGTCACGCTCACGTCCGCATGATCCGGCCGTTTCGGCAGGTCGAACGGACGCTCTAAAATCAGGGGCGTCGGCGCTGCACAACGCGGTGCCGCCGGCGTCCCCGCACACGGCGTACGGCAGGAGTCCACACATGGCAGAGCGCAAGCCGATCTCATCCTGGCTCACCGACATGGACGGAGTCCTGATCCACGAGGGGACCCCGATCCCCGGGGCGGATGCCTTCATCAAGCGGTTGCGTGACTCGGGGCTGCCCTTCCTGGTCCTCACCAACAACTCCATCTACACCGCCCGCGACCTGCACGCCCGGCTGAACCGCATGGGCCTGGACGTGCCCGTGGAGAACATCTGGACCTCCGCCCTGGCCACCGCCCAGTTCCTGGACGACCAGCGGCCCGGCGGCACGGCGTACGTCATAGGCGAGGCCGGCCTCACCACCGCCCTGCACGACATCGGCTACGTCCTCACCGACCACGAACCCGACTACGTGGTCCTCGGCGAGACCCGGACGTACAGCTTCGAGGCGCTCACCAAGGCGATCCGGCTGATCAACGGCGGCGCCCGCTTCATCTGCACCAACCCCGACGAGACCGGCCCGTCCGCCGAGGGCCCGCTGCCCGCCACCGGATCCGTCGCCGCCCTCATCACCAAGGCCACCGGCAAGGCCCCGTACTTCGCGGGCAAGCCCAACCCGCTGATGATGCGCACCGGGCTCAACGCGATCGGCGCCCACTCCGAGTCCAGCGCCATGATCGGTGACCGGATGGACACCGATGTGCTGGCCGGCCTGGAGGCGGGGATGCAGACCTTCCTGGTCCTCACCGGTCTCACCACGGTCGCCGACATCGACAAGTACCCCTTCCGGCCGTCCACGGTCGTCGACTCGATCGCCGACCTGGTCGATCTCGTCGACGCGGGCTGAGCCCGGCGGGGCACGGCCCCAGGGGGCGGGGGACGGGTTCCGGGCGGTGCCCGCGGACCTTTTCCCGTGCTCCTGCGGATGCGAAAACGCTCCGGAGGCGTGAACCTGCACTGAGGAGGTTCACGATGCGTTCCATAACCCTCACGTTCTGTGCCGCCGCGGTCGTCGCGGCGACCCTGGTGCCGGCTTCCGCCGCACTGGCCGACTCCGACTCCGGGTCCGCCCAGGAGAAAGGCCGCGCCTCTCTGGCGATGACCCCGTCCTCCGTCGCACCGGGCGGCGAGATGGATCTGCGGCTGGAGGGCTGCAAGGGCCGCGAGGCCACCGGCGTATCCGATGTCTTCGTCTCCGAGGCGCGCTTCTCGCCCGCCGCGGACGGGGGCCTCTTCGCCGAGGCCCGGATCAGCTCGGACGCCTCCCCGGGCGACTACGACATCCGGATCGACTGCAAGGACGACAAGGGTGCCAAGGCGGCCGGCAAGGTCACCGTCGTCGACCGCGGCCGGCCCAGCCCGGTCGCCCCGGTCGCCCCGGTCGCCGCGGGCGGCGGTGGTACCGCCCTGCTCGCCGACCGGGAGGCCCGGCAGGAAGGCCCCGGCACCGCGCACGCGGTGACCGGACTGGCCCTGGCCGCCGTCGCGGCCATCGCCGTCGCGTTCCGCAGCGCGCGCCGCCGCCGTCCGGCCACGGACTGACATGTCCGCCCCGGACGGCACCGCGGGCCACGGCAGGCTGCTCGCCGGAGTGGTCTGGGCCGTCCTGCTGCTGGGTCTGTGGCTCTGGGGCCGCGGCATCACCGACGGCTCCGGCGCCAGTTCCGCCCCGACCACCGGCGATGTCGCCGCGGTGGGGCGCCCCCTCGGCGTACCGCTGCCCCCGCCGCACGACCCGATCGAGGGCGCCGTGCCGGAGCGGGTCGAGATCCCGTCGATCGGCGTCGAGGCACCCGTGGTCGCCCGCGGCCTGGACAAGGACGGGGCGATCGAACCGCCCTCGTTCGACACGCCCCAGACCGTCGGCTGGTACGGCGACGGCACCGAGCCCGGCGCGAAGGGCCCGGCCCTCCTCGTCGGCCATGTCGACACCGAGACCAGACCGGCCGTCTTCTACGGGCTGAGCGCGGCCCGCCCCGGCGCCAAGGTCGAGATCACCCGGGCCGACGGCACCGTCGCCGAATTCACCATCGACGACGTCCAGGTCTTCACCAGGGCGCGCTTCGACGCCGACAAGGCGTACGGCCCGCGCGAGGACGGCCGGGCCGAGCTCCGCCTGATCACCTGCGGCGGCACCTACGACCGGGCAACGCGCTCGTACGACGCGAATGTCGTCGTCTCCGCCTATCTGACGGGCGAGAAGTCCGCGGGCGACAGCGCCTGAGACATCAGGACGGTACGGATGCGGCAGCGCACCGACGCCCGCACCGAGGGGGAGTGGATGTACGGCAGCCACGACGGCCGGCGGCACATCCGGACGGACGCGGGGTGGGCGGTCACGGTGGCTGCGGCAGGGCCGGTGCTGCTGCTACAACATCCCGCACCGCGACTGCGGACAGTTCTCCAGGGGCGGCGCCACCGACGGCAACGCGTACCGGACCCGGCTGGAGGGGCTCGGACGGTACGTCGTCGTTCACGACCACCAAGGGCGGCCGGATTCTCCGCGTGGACGGTGTACCGCCGGCCGAGGGTGGGCGCCGCGGTGATCAGCCGGATCATGGCGGCGGCGAGCGTGCGTGGACGGGGGCGGAGAGCGCGGACATCATCCGGTCGGCCGGACCGCCGGAGCCCTCGGGCTCGTGCGGCGAGACATGGTGCCGCCGGTTCCGGATGTACAGCCCGATCCGGAGCGCCGAGGCATCGCCGTACGACATCATCCGGACAACCAGGTCGATCTGTACGCCCGAGGCGCCCGTCCCGAGGGGCAGTGCGCAACTCGGCGCCGCGAGTGTCCAGTTCAGCGCGGACATCGGGCAGAAGATGATCACCGGCGTGTAGTTGAGGAGCTTGCCCGCGCGCCTGTCGACGTCGTGGGGCATCCCCCTGCACGCATGGCCGGTGCGTGACCGGTCGGTCGTCTCGGCCGCGGCGATTCCCCGTCGGTTGCCCGGCACGACGTCAATGGCGGGCGACCGCCCGCTCGGACACGGAACAGTGCCCTCCGGCTGTCTGATGCCTCCTCGACATCAGTCCCCGAGCGGGGCCCCCGCGTTGAGGGCAACGGAACTTCACTCTCTACAGCCCCCAACTGCATGTCTCATAGGCCTGGTTGGAGCTGATGGCCACTGGACAGGTGGTCCGACCCCGGTGCCGATCGCAAGGGTGAAACGAGTGGGTTGCAAGTCATACGCGTGGTTTGTTACCCCACTTGTGGAAGTGGTGTGCGGCGTCACATGGAAACGGTCTTCGCGCCGCTGAGTGACCGCGCGGTGACGCTGTGACAGTTCTGCGACGACTGTGCGGGTAGCGGTTGAAGGTGGCGCTGTGGGCGGCGTCGCATGGTGGAGGTCCGGCGCGAGGCTTCGGCGTGAGGGGTTCACTAACGATCAAAGCCCCCTCACGCGTGGTGAGGGGGCTTTGACTCTGCGTGCGCCGCCAGGGACTCGAACCCCGGACCCGCTGATTAAGAGTCAGCTGCTCTAACCAACTGAGCTAGCGGCGCCTGCTGACCTGGAGAACTCTACCCGAAAGCGGGGGGTGCTCCTGACCATTTACCGTCCATCACGGCCTGTCGGATGGTCGTTTTTTCTTTTCTATCCGTCAAAATGCAATATGTCAGGAGAGTTGAGACACTGGCGCCCGTGCAGATGCGCCCAAAGATCTTGACGAGTGCGGAGGGGAATCGCATGACTGTGCCGGCTTTCGAGGAGTACGTGCCCGCCATCGACTGCACCTGTGCGGGGTGCGCCGCGCAGCGGCGGACCGCCGCCAGTGCGCTGCCCGTGCGGTACGGAGGTCATCCGGCCGCACACGGCGCACGCCGCGCCCTGGTGCTGGCCACCGCGGCCGGAGTGGTGCTGAGCACCGGCG
>NZ_JBEXPH010000317.1:0-6473 GCF_040611955.1 Streptomyces sp. NPDC006510
CGCGGCGCTCGAACCCGGCGGCCACCGCCGCCGCCACCGTGCCGTCGCCGCCGTCCGCCACCGGCAGGGTCTCGACCCGCACGTCGGGGACGACCCGCCGCAGCCCGGCCGTCACCCGCTCCGCGACCTGTACGGCCGTGAGCGAGCCCTTGAACTTGTCCGCCGCGACGAGCACGCGTGCGGTCTCCATCACTGCTCCGTCCGCCACCTTGCATCCCTTGCTTTCGAACAGGCAGTCGCGCCGCCCCCGACCCTATCCGCAGCGGATACCCGCTGCCCAGGGCCGTCTTGGTCCGGGTTCCGCCCCTGCTATTACGCTGCCTCGCGTGACCACCACTGACTACACCTCCTACATCGCGGGGCTCCCCCGGGTGCTGGCCGCCGCGGCCACCGTTTTCCGGGACGACCGGGGGCGGGTGCTGCTCGTCGAGCCGAACTACCGGGACGGCTGGGCGCTGCCCGGCGGAACGATCGAGTCCGACGACGGCGAGAGTCCGCGGCAGGCCGCGCGGCGCGAGACGGCCGAGGAGATCGGTCTCGATCTGCGGCCGGGACGGCTGCTCGCCGTCGACTGGGCACGCGGCCCGCGACGGCCGCCGATCGCCGCGTATCTGTACGACGGCGGAGTGCTGGACGAGGAGCAGTTGAAGGCGATCCGGCTCCAGGAGGAGGAGCTGCTGTCCTGGAAGCTGGTCGAGCGCGAGGAGATCGACCGCTATCTGCTCGGCGCTCTCGCGCTGCGCGTGCGGGCGGCGCTGGACGTACTCGAATCCGGTGATGGCGCGGCGGAGCTGGAGGACGGCCACCCGGTGGGCGGCTGACGCGCCGGGCCGGCTCCGGCCCCGCGTCCGCCCGTCGCCGGATACCACCCGTATTCCCTTTCTGTCCCGTTGTGCTGACCGGTCGTCAACTGGTAGGCCGGTCGACGCTGCCGGACGCGTGAGTTCATGTGCCATTGGTCCGCAGTGCACGCTCGACCGGCATCATCCGGACTCCACGACAGCGGAGGGATCATGCGTACGCACACGGGACACCTCAGCGGGCTGCTGGCCACGATCGTCGCAGCGTTCGCCTGCACGGCGGTCGTCGCCACGGCATCGACGGCGCTCGCGGAACCGGTATCGGCCCCGGCCGCACACGGCGGGCTGCCGCTGTCGGTCGACGGCGGCGCCTGGCAGTCCGGCCATGTCCAGGGCATGGCCATCGACCGCCGCAAGGGCTTCATGTACTTCTCGATGACCAACCTGCTGGTCAAGACCGACCTCAAGGGCAACCCGGTCGGCTCGGTCACCGGATTCACCGGCCACCTCGGCGATCTGGACTTCAACGAGAAGGACGGCCGGGTCTACGGCTCGCTGGAGTACAAGGAGGCGAAGTCCTTCTACATCGCGATCCTCGACGTCGACCGCATCACCCGGATGGACATGGACGCCCAGTCCACGGGTGTCGTCTCGACCGTCTACCTGAAGGAGGTCGTGAAGGACTTCACCGCCGACATGAACGGCGACGGGGTCTTCGACGGCGACACGGGCAAGACACCCGACCACCGCTACGGCTGCAGCGGCATCGACGGTGTCGCGTTCGGTCCGGCCTTCGGCGACCGGCGCGGCAAGCACGCCCCGAAGAAGCTGACGGTCGCGTACGGCGTGTACGCCAACGCGGGCCGCGCGGACAACGACCACCAGGTGCTGCTCCAGTACGACGTCACAAGGTGGAAGAAGTACGAGCGCCCGCTGACCGAGTCGGCCCCGCACACCAGCGGACCCGCCCGGGTCGACGGCAAGTTCTTCGCGTACACCGGAAACACCACGTACGGCGTGCAGAACCTGGAGTACGACGGGCACAGCGGCAACTGGCTGATGGCCGTCTACAAGGGCACCAAGCCGGGCTTCCCGAACTACTCGGTCTTCGCGCTGGACGGTGCGCGGAAGCCGGTGCGCGGCCCGGTGCGCGGGCAGCAGACCCCCGAGCGCGGTCTGCTGCTCCCGCTGCTGCGCGAGGGCGCGCACGACACCACGACGGATACGTACGGGTGGCCGGCGCCGGGGCAGTACGGACAGTACGGGCTGGTCTCGCTCGACGACGGGCGGTTCTACGTCGCGCGCAGCGGCACGCTCCAGGACGGCGGCGTCACCAAGCAGACCGCCCGGGCCGAGCTGAACACCTGGACGGGCCTGACCCCGTCGCCGTTCAGCCCTGCCGGTCCCACGGCCTGACGACCACCTCGCACGACGACTCGTCGCGCGCGGCGATCCGCGCTTTGGTGCGGTGGCCGCGCGCGACGCGGTCGCGCCCGGTGCCGGGGAATTGGCCTCGCGCACGGCGATCGGTGCTGCGTACGCTCGCGGCATGACTCTCGTCGCGATCCTCAGCGGCGCCGGTATCTCCACGGACTCCGGCATCCCCGACTACCGCGGGCCCAACGGGCTTTGGCGCAAGGACCCGGAGGCAGAGAAGCTCGTCACGTACGACTTCTACATGGCCGATCCGGAGATCCGCCGCCGCTCCTGGCAGATGCGCCGCACCAGTGCGACCTGGGCCGCGGAGCCGAACGCGGCGCACCGCGCGGTGGCGGAGCTGGAGCGGTCCGGCGCCCCGGTGCGGGTGATCACGCAGAACGTCGACGGACTGCATCAGCTCGCCGGGCTCCCCGCCCGCAAGGTCCTGGAACTTCACGGGACCGCGCGCGAGGTGGTCTGCACCCGCTGTCATGCCCGCTCCCCGATGGCCGAGGCGCTGGCCCGGGTGGAGGCGGGAGAGGCCGACCCGTCGTGCGCGGTCTGCGGCGGCATCCTGAAATCGGCCACAATCATGTTCGGCGAGCGGCTCGACCCGGTGGTGCTGGGCCAGGCGGTGTCGATCGCGAAGGCCTGCGAGGTGTTCATCGCGGTCGGTACGACGCTTCAGGTGCAGCCCGCCGCCTCGCTGGCCGGGATCGCGGTGGACAGCGGGGCGCGGCTCATCGTGGTGAACGCGGAGCCGACGCCGTACGACGAACTGGCCGAGGCGACCATCCGCGAGCCCATCGGCACGGCGCTGCCCGCGCTGCTGAAGCGGCTGGCCGCCGATACGGGGCCGGGTGAGGGTTCCGGCAGGGCTTCCGAGGGCTGAGGGAGCGGCCCGGCCGAAAAGCTCTCAACCCCTGCCGCTTGTGCGCCGACCCGGCCGGGAGGTGCCGATGGAGGGCTGTACAGCCCCTGTACGACCGAACCTTCCTCCCTCCACACCACCCGTGCCTCGTACGACACCGTCGCCGTCGACTACACCGCGTTGCTGGCCGACATGACGCCGAAGAAGCCGTACGACAACGCCGTGCCGGTCGCCTTCGCGGGGTTCGTGACGGCGGGCGGCGGCCGAGTGGGCGATCTGGGCTGCGGTCCCGGTCGTGTGACGGCTCATCTGCGCGATCTCGGGCTGACCGCCTTCGGCATCGACCTCTCCCCCGGCACGATCGCGGTGGCCCGCGCTACCCGGACCTCGTCTTCGACGAGGGGACGATGAACGCACTGGATCTGGCGGACAGCAGCCCGGCCGGGGCGCTCGCCCGGTACTCCCTGGTCCACACCCCGCCGGACAGACCCTAGTGGTCGAGTTCCTGCTGTATGCGGCGCGAGGGGCGGAACGTGTACAGGTCGAGGATGTCCGGCGGGTCCACCAGCCCCGGGCCTCCCGCCTCGACCCAGGCGACGATGTCCGTCACGGCATCCGGGTCGTTGACCAGCCCGAGCCAGACCGGGCGGCCGCCCGCCCGGCGGCCCTCGGCCGACGGCTGCACGACGACGACATTGGCCCGTTCGCAGGCGTCCAGGCACTCCACGGCGCGCACCGTGGCGATGTCGCCGAGCGACCGCCGCAGCTCGGCGAGCTGGCCGGCGTGGTCCACGTCCGGGATCTTTGGCGTCCCGCAGCAGCAGCCGCGGCAGACGCTGACGGTGGGCCGGGGCGTCCCCTGGGCGGGGGCCGCCCTTCGGGTGCGGCGGCTCATACGGGGACGCTTCCGGTGCGGGCGCGGATGATCACCATGGGACTGTACCGATCTCCGCTTTCGCTCGAACACCTGCTCTGCCCCGTGAGCGGGTGGGGTACAGTTGATGGCTGCGAAGGGGAGTAGCCCCGCAAACCGGTCGTCGACACACTGGAACCCCCGGGTTCCCGGTGGCCGGGCCCGTGGTTCACCGCGGGCGGGCGAGACCTTCGGTCAGGTATGACACGCCCGCATCCCGTGGGCGTTGACGTCATGCCGGGCCGAGTGGTCCTCCGGAAGCCCGAGTGGCGCTTCGCGAAGGCCCGGGGCCCGGCTCTCACAGAAGGCCACCCGGAATGCACCTCGACCCCCTGGCGATTCTCACCGCCTTCGGGCTGATCTTCCTTGCGGAACTCCCCGACAAGACGATGTTCGCGTCGCTCGCCATGGGCACCCGCATGCGACCGCTGTACGTCTGGTTCGGCACGTCGTCCGCGTTCATCGTGCACGTCGCCATCGCGGTGGGGGCCGGCAGCCTGATCGGACTGCTGCCCGACTGGATCGTGAAGCTCGTCTCGGCTTCCCTCTTCGCGTTCGGGGCCTTCATGCTGCTGCGCTCCGGTGGTGGCGATGACGACGAGGACGGCGGCACGAAGACGGTGACCGGTTTCTGGCCGGTCTATTCGACCGCGTTCATGGCCGTCTTCATCAGCGAGTGGGGCGACCTCACCCAGATCACCACGGCCAATCTGGCCGCGAGCGACGGCACCTGGTCCACGGCGATCGGGTCCGCGGCCGCTCTGATGTCCGTCTCGGCACTGGCACTGCTCGCCGGGCGCTTCATCGCGAAGCGCGTGCCGCTGAAAACGGTTCAGCGGATCGGCGGACTCTGCATGCTGGGGCTGGCGATCTGGACGCTGGTGGAAATCTTCACGGGCTGACGGCCGCCGCGCCTTCTCTCCCTGGCGTGCGCCGGCGCGTGGCTTCGGGACGGGCCCGGACCTGGGTGTCCGGGCCCGTCTCCGTGTCCGCCGGCGCGGGCGGTGTCAGAAGAGCGCCGGGGTGTCGTCCTGCGTACCGTTCTCGAAGGCCAGCAGCCGCTGCTTGCGGTCGAGTCCGCCGCCGTAGCCGGTGAGACTGCCCGAGGCGCCGATGACACGGTGGCAGGGGACGATGATGCCCACCGGGTTCTTGCCATTGGCCAGCCCCACCGCACGTGAGGCGCCGGGCTTGCCTAGGTTCTCGGCCAGTTCGCCGTACGAGCGCGTTTCGCCGTACGGAATCAGCTGGAGCTGCGCCCAGACGCTGCGTTGGAACGGGGTGCCGTCCAGGCGCAGCGGCAGATCGAAGGTGCGCAGTTCCCCGGCGAAGTAGGCGTCGAGCTGGCGGACGGCCTCCGTGAAGGGCCTCGGGTCGGGTCCGCCGAAGGTCTCCTCGGGCGGGCGGTGCCGCTGGCCGGTCATGTAGAGGCCCGCGAGAACCCCGTCGGTGGCGACGAGGGTGAGCGGACCGTACGGGCTGTCGACGACCGTGTGCTTCCGGGTCGCCGCACGTGCGTGCGGATCGGTCATGGCTGGACTTCCCGACTTCCTCAGGTGGGCAGGTGGTTGATGGGGTGGTCGTCCACGGTCCACAAGTACTGGACCGCGTACGCCCGCCAGGGGCGCCAGGCGGCTGCTCTGGCGGTGAGTGCCGCGGGCGTCGAGGGGAGGCCGAGCTGTTCGGCCGCGCGCCGGATGCCGAGGTCGGTGGGGAGGAAGGCGTCCGGGTCACCGAGCGCCCGCATCGCGATCACGTCGACGGTCCAGGGGCCGAAGCCGGGGAGGGCGGTCAGTTCGGCCCGCGCCTGTTCCCAGTCGGCGTCGGTGCCCAGCCGCAGCGAGCCGTCGGCGAGGGCGCCGACGAGTGTGGTGAGGGTGGTGCGGCGGCTGCGGGGCAGGGCGAGCTGCTCGGGGTCGAGCCCGGCGAGCGCCCCGGGGTCCGGGAAGAGGTGGGTGAGGCCGCCCTCCGGGTCGTCGACGGGCAGGCCGTGCGCGGTGACCAGGCGGGCCGCGTGGGTGCGGGCGGCGGCGGTGGAGACCTGCTGGCCGAGCACCGCCCGTACGGCGAACTCCGCGCCGTCGACGGTACGCGGCACCCTTCGGCCCGGCGCCTTGCCGACCAGCGGGGCCAGGAGCGGATCGGCGGACAGCTGCCCGTCGACGGCCACCGGGTCGGCGTCCAGATCGAGCAGCCAGCGGCAGCGGCTGATCGCGAGGGTGAGGTCGCGTGGATCGGTGAGCGAGAGACGGCAGGCGATGTGGTCGGGTTGCGGGGTGAGAGCGACGATGCCGTGTCCGTACCGCAGGGAGAGCGTGCGGCGGTAGGCGCCGTCGCGCCACTCCTCGACGCCGGGGACGGCGGTCGTGGCGAGGTGGCCGAAGAGGTTGCTGGGGTTGAGCGGGGCCCGGTAGGGCAGTCGCAGCACTATCACTCCCGGGGTGGCCGGGGGTGTCGCGGACCGGGCGGC
>NZ_JBEXPH010000318.1:0-6455 GCF_040611955.1 Streptomyces sp. NPDC006510
ACACCGTCCGCGGTGAGCGGTCCCCCGGCGCAGACCTCGCGGGCCACGGCCTCGTCGAAGTCGCCGCGCAGGACGGTCAGCCGGGCCCAGAGCAGCCGTTCCAGCGGGGTGCACAGCTCATGGCTCCAGCCGATGGCGGTGCGCAGGGTGCGGTGGCGCGGTGGCCAGAGCGACGCGTCGGCCAGTACGTCGAAGCGGGACCTGATCCGCGCGGCGACCTGCTCGACGGTGTCCCGGCCGAGGGCGCCCGCCGCGAGTTCGATGGCGAGCGGGATGCCTTCGAGGCGGCGGCAGATCTCGGCGGCGGCCTCCGCGTTCGCCGGCTCGTCCAGGGCCGGTTCCGGGGCCGCCGCGGCCGCCCGGTCCCGGAACAGCGTCAGCGCGTCGGCCGCGCCCTCGACGGGCAGCGGATCCACCTCGACGACCCGCTCACCCCTGATGTCCAGGGGCTGCCGGCTGGTGGCGAGCACGGTGAGGCCCGGGGATGTCGTGAGGATCTCGCCGAGCAGGTGCGCGCAGGCGGGGCGCAGATGCTCGCACGAGTCGAGAACCAGCAGCAGTTCCTTGTCGACGAGCCATTCGCACAGCGCGTCGATGGGCATGCGCAGGGTGTGGTCGGAGAGCCCGACCGCGTCGGAGACGGTCGCGATGAGCAGCCCGTCGTCGTGCAGCGGTGACAGGTCCGCCCACCAGGCGCCGTCGCGGTGGCGGGCCGCCGCCTGCCGGGCGGCCCGGACGGCGAGCCTGGTCTTGCCGACACCGCCGGTACCGGTGAGCGTGGTCAGCCGGTGCGTGGCGAGGGTGTGTTCGATCCGGGCAAGTTCCGCTTTCCGTCCGACAAAGCTGCTTGTCTCCTCGGGGATGTTGCTCGCCATGGTCACCGTCGCTGAAACAGGTGGACCGGCCGGTCCCGGCCCCTGATTCCGGTACGGGTCAGGCGTGCGAGGACGCCTGGCGTACCGGAGAGGGGCCGGGACCGGCCGGGAGTGGGAGGGCGCGCCGGGGGTGCGGTGCTGCGGCATTCCCCGACGGCTGCTGCCTCCCAACGTAACCCCGTTATGGCTCAGCCCAGGGAGAACACCGCCACCGTACGTCCCGGGACGGTGAATCTTCCCGAACTCCGCTCATACGTGGACCGCTTGACAGTAGGATCCGCGCCCTCGGCCTGGACCGGGTGCAGTGCGTACTGCTTGCCCGCCAGCCCGGCGACCGTCTGGCTCCGGGTGCCGGGATCCGCGTTGAGGACGACCACCAGCTTCCCGAGCCGCATGGTGATCACACCCGGGGTCTCGTCCTTCCCGGAGAGCGGGAAGGACAGGGCGGACTGCACCTGCCCGGTGGTGGCGAGGGAGAAGTCCGGCTCCGAGGAGCGGATGGTGAGCAGGTCCCGGTACGCGGCGGACGCGGCGTCGATCTGCGCACAGCCGGGACGGAGCGCGGCGTCGGCCAGCAGCGGCTTCGCATAGGACCACTTGGACTTGTTGTCGGCGGCCGGCGGCAGTCCGCGGCCGAAGCCGTTGCCGTCGCGGCAGTCCCAGTGCAGGGCGTTGAACCAGTCGCCGCTGTCGTACGAGTTGCGGTCCAGGGACTTGGAGCGCAGCAGGTCGGTGCCCGCCTGGGAGAGCGAGGGGCCCTGCGAGAGGGTGGCCGTCGCCATGGCCAGGACCTGCATGCGGCCCCGGTCGGCCGCCGATGTGCCCGCCGGGAGCTTGAAGGCGAGCGCGTCGTACAGCGATTCGTTGTCGTGGGCGTCCGCGTAGGCAAGGGCGTCACCGGGGGCCGCCGCGTATCCGGCGGGGGCGCCGTTGTAGTCGACGCCGGAGCCCTTGACCGTGTTGCCCGAGGAATCGGTGAAGGTGTAGTCGGCGAGGTTGCCGGTGAGGCCGACCTTGATCAGGTCCTGGTAGTGGAGCAGCCGGGCCTTCTGCTCGGCCTTCGTTCCGTTGGCGGCCGAGGTGTTGGGATCGGTGTAGAGGCCGGTGGCGAAGCCCTGCACGCCCGGGTCCTCGTCGAAGGGGCTGCCGCCGCGCACGGCGTCGCGGGCCCGGTCGGAGAAGGTGGCGATGCCGGTGCCTGCCATGTTCTTCTGGGTGGCCTGGACGAAGCGGGCGTCGTCGGCGATCTCGCCGAAGTTCCAGCCCTCCCCGTACAGGATGATCTTCTTCCCGTCGACGCCGTCCTTCGCCGTGGTCAGCTCGTCGAGCGCCTTGCGGACCGCCAGGATGTTGGCCCTGGGGTGGTGGCCCATCAGGTCGAAGCGGAAGCCGTCGACCTTGTACTCCTTGGCCCAGGTGACGACCGAGTCGACGACCAGTTTGCCCATCATGGTGTTCTCGGGCGCCGTGTTGGCGCAGCAGGTGGAGGTGGCGACGGTGCCGTCGTCCAGCAGCCGCTGGTAGTAGCCGGGCACGATCCGGTCCAGTACGGACTTGCCGTCCTGGCCGGAGGCGACGGTGTGGTTGTAGACGACGTCCATGACGGTCCGCAGCCCCGCGCCGTTCAGCCCCTGCACCATCTGCCGGAACTCGACGGTGCGCCGGGTGCCGTTCGGGTCGGAGGCGTAGCTGCCCTCGGGGACGGTGTAGTGCAGCGGGTCGTAGCCCCAGTTGAACCCGTCGTTCGCGGCGGCCTTCGCCACGCAGGCCTGCTGCTCCTCGGAGTCGGGGGCGTACACGGAGAGGTCGCAGGCCGGCTTCTGCTGTGCGGACGTCTGCTCGGGAACGGTGCCGATGTCGAAGGCGGGCAGCAGATGGACGTAAGAGGTGCCGGAGTCGGCGAGCCGCTTGAGGTGCTTCATCCCGTCGGAGCGGGTGTCGGTGAAGGCGAGGTACTCGCCGGGGTGCTTCGAGGTGCGGTCCGCGATCGAGAAGTCGCGGATGTGCAGCTCCTGGATCTGGGCGTCGCGCAGCGGGACGGCGGCGGGCTTGCGCAGTCCGGACCAGCCCTTCGGCGCGAGGCCGGGGTCGTCGAGGTCGACGACGAGGCTGCGCGCGGAGTCCGTGGTCAGGGCGGTGGAGTAGGGGTCGGTGACCTTGTTGGTGACCATCTTCCGGACGGTGGGCGCCCAGACGTCCACCGTGTAGCGGTAGGGCTTGCCGGTCCAGTTCTTCGTGCCCGTGACGGACCAGATGCCGGTGCGGTCGTCGCGGCGCATCGGGACGCTTCTGCCGTCGAGCTCCAGGGCCGCGGTGCGGGCGGTGGGCGCCCAGACCGACAGCGTGGGGCGACCGTCGCGGCCGAAGACCGGGCCGAGCGAGGCGTCGGCCGCGTTCTTCCCGTACAGGTCGTCGAGCACGCCCGCGCTCTGCACACCGGTGGCCGCGAGCAGGGCACCGTTGGCGGCGCGCTGGGTGGCGATCAGCTGACCGCGCAGCGCCTCACGGACCCGGTCCCGGTCCCGGACGTCGACGGTGAACGCCGGGTAGTCCTTGAGGTTCGGGTGCTTCGTCTTCTGCGCGTCGGTGAGGGCGGACGGGGTGAGCCGCAGCCACTGCCCCTCGTCGGAGAGCGCCCCGTCGACGACCGAGATGCCGCCGTCCTTCGCGTAGACGAGCTGCTGGCTGGTGGCCCCGGTGGCCTTCACCTTCCATACGACGGTGTCGGCGTCGATCCACTGCGCCTCGGCCTTGGTGAGGTCGGGGGTGGGTACACCGCCGGTCTGGGGCAGCAGGTAGCCGGGCGTGCCGCCGAGCAGCCAGACCTCGTGCCCGTAGGTGGCGAGGTCGAGCGACTGGTCGCTGGGGAGGTCCTTCTCGTCGCCCTTGTGCAGGATGTAGCTGAGCGAGGTGGCGCCGTCGGTGAGCGGCACCTCGAAGGTGGCGCCGGAGGCGTCCTTCTTCACCGGCTGGAGCGGCCTGGCCCAGTCGGTGGGGTTCTTGGCACCGGTCCAGGTGTGCAGTCCCCAGCCGTCGTAGTCGCCGTCGGCCCGGTAGTAGTGCAGTACGGCCTTCGTGGTGTCCTGCGGCGGGTAGGCGCCGTCGGGGGCCGTGTCGGCCTGGCCGTCCTTGCCCTGCTCGATCCAGACCTGTCCGGTCCTCGCGAGTTCGACGGTGCGCCCGGGCCCGTCGGCGGTGCCGTCCTTCTCGACGGTGTACGGGACGGTGGACGCGCCCTCGTCGAGCTTGAGCCAGGCGAAGGCTCCGTACGCGTCGCGCCCTGCGAAGTCGGCCGTCGCGTCGCCGGACCTGAGCTTCCAGCCCTCGTAGTCGCCGTCCGCGCGCTTGTAGTGGACCACGGCGTAGTCGCGCTCGACGGCCACGGGCTTCTCGGGGGCGGGGGTCTGCCCCGCGGTGGTCTCGGCGAGGGCGCTCGCGGTGCGGCCGGCCCGGTCGACGACGACCGCCTTGTAGCGCAGCGGTGTTCCGGCCGCCACCTCGCTGCCCAGGTGCTGGGTGACCTTGTACGGGGCGTGGTCGGCGGAACCGAGCGTGACCCACTTGCCGTTGCCGGTCTGCGCGGCGAAGACGACCCGGTTCAGCTGTCCGCCGTCGACGTCGGCGGAGATCTCGACGGTGCCGGTGGCCCCGGCGGCGGGCGCCTTCAGGGTGATCGAGGGCTTGGCGGCGGGGTCGCCCATGGGCTGCTCGGCACGCAGCACGAGGCTGGAGAGGGCGGGGACGGTGACGGTGATCCGCTGGTCGGCGCCGCTTCGGACGGTGCCCGAACCGCCGTACAGGGTATGGAAGTTCATGCCCGACGATGCGGTGGGCAGTTCGACGGTCCGCGGGGCGGTGCCGTTGTTGGTGGCGACGACGTATTCGCGGCCCCGCTCGGGGTCCGTGCGGGAGAACGCGTAGACGGACCCTTCCGCGTAGCGCTCGGTCTGGACGCCGTCGCGCAGCGCCGGGTTCTTCCTGGTGAGTTCGGAGAGCGCGGCGATGTTCCGGTACAGGGGGTGCTTCGGGTCGTACGCGTCGGCGGCGTGGGTGCGGTCGGTGCCCAGTTCGTCGTCGTCGAGATAGTCGGCGGTCTTCGAGGCGAACATGGTCTGCCTGGCGTCCCGGTCGCCGCCCGCGCCGGTGAAGCCCTGTTCGTCGCCGTAGTAGACGACGGGGTTCCCGCGGCCGAGGAACATCAGCTCGTTGGCGAGCTCCGCGCGCCTGACGAGTTCCGCGTCGCCGGCCTTCGGGTTGTCCTGCTTCAGGAACGCGCCGATGCGGCCCATGTCGTGGTTGCCGAGGAAGGTCACCTGCTCGTAGGCGTTGGCCTTGTCGGTGGTGTAGCGGTAGTCGTCACCGAACACCGCCGCGAGCTTCGAGGCCGGAGCGCCCTGCGAGGCGTACTGGCGGGCCGCCTCCTGGAAGGGGAAGTCGAGCGTCGCGTCGAGCCGGCCCCGGGTGACGTAGGGCGAGGTGACGGCGGTGTCGGCGGAGTAGACCTCGCCGAACATGAAGAAGTCCTTGCGGCCGTGCTTGGCCGCGTAGGTGTCCAGGGCCGTCGCCCACTGGGTCCAGAAGTCCAGGTCGACGTGTTTGACGGTGTCGATCCGGAAGCCGTCGATGCCGAAGTCGCGGACCCACTTCCGGTAGATCTCCGCCATGCCGGAGACGACCTCGGGCCGCTCGGTCCACAGATCGTCCAGGCCGGCGAAGTCGCCGTACGTGGCGGACTCACCGGCGAAGGTCGAATCGCCGCGGTTGTGGTACATCGTCGGGTCGTTGAGCCAGGACGGCACCTTGTTCCCGGCGGTCCCGGCGGTCCCGGTTTTCTTCGGCGTGTACGGGAACGAGTCCGCGTCCACCTTCGCCAGGCCCTTGCTGTCGTCGAACGGGCGGCCCTCCGCGTCCAGGTACGGATAGGCGCCCTTCGGCCGGTAGCCGTAGGTCTTCTCGGCGTAGTCGACGGTGTCCGCGGTGTGGTTGGTGATGACGTCGAAGAAGACCTTCATGCCCTTGGCATGGGCCTTGTCGATCAGCTTCGACAGGTCGGCGTTGGTCCCGAAGTGCGGGTCGACCCGGGTGAAGTCGGTGATCCAGTAGCCGTGGTAGCCGGCCGAGGCGTCCTTGCCGGCGCCCTGGACGGGGCGGTTCTTGAAGATCGGGGCGAGCCAGATGGCGGTGGTGCCGAGGCCCTTGATGTAGTCCAGCCGATCGGTCAGGCCCTTGAGGTCGCCGCCCTGGTAGAAGCCCTTGTCCGTGGGGTCGTAGCCGGTGTCCAGGCGCGAACCGGTGAGCCCGCCACGGTCGTTGGCGGTGTCGCCGTTGGCGAACCGGTCCGGCATGACGAAGTAGAACTGCTCACGCGTCAGGTCGTGACGTGCGGGTTCCCCGGCGAGCTTGGCGTCCGAGGGCGGGCCCGGGGGTCTCGGCGCGGCCGACGCGGATGCCGCCGGGACGACGGGGAGCAGCGCCGCGCAGAGTGCGGCGACGGCTCCACGTCTGAGGGTGGAACGGGACACGGGCTGGGTCTCCTTGTGTGCGGGTGGGGGTTCTCGGGGGTGGGCGGTCTTCTCGGGT
>NZ_JBEXPH010000319.1:0-6333 GCF_040611955.1 Streptomyces sp. NPDC006510
CCATCCGCATACCTCACACACCACGGAATACAGCCATTACGGCGAACGCGTCAGGGACTTCGAGAAGGTTCACCCCAACGGGCCGAAGTCAGTATAGCAGTATGCCCACAAGGTACTGAACAGAGCACTCTTATCTGCCTGAAGCATCACCGAAGGAACGCATGGACACCGGCTTCGACGACACCGCCTGGCGCTACGGACCGCTGGCAACCCTGTTCTACGAACTCGACAAGCCGATCGGCACCTCGTTCGGAGACGTCGAGTTCTACGCCGACCGCCTGCGGAACGTGTCCGGCCCCATCCTGGAACCCGCCGTGGGCACCGGCCGAATCCTGATCCCCCTGCTCGAACAGGGACTGACCGTGTGCGGCTACGACACCTCGGTCTCCATGCTGGAACAGTGCCGCGTCAACTGTGCCCAGCGAGGTGTGAAGGCCGATGTCTTCGAGGGTGACATGACCACGCACCACGACCCCGGCGCCTTCGAAGCGATCGTGATCCCCACCGGGTCCTTCGCCCTGCTTCCCGACCGTGAAAGCGCGCAGACCGCGCTCACCGTCATGCACGAAAATCTGGCTCCAGCAGGCCGACTGATCGTCGACATCGAACCGCCGTCCGCGGGCACAGCCCCCGACAACGGACCGGTCCCCCACCAGTGGAGTGGCAGCGATCTCGTCACCCTCACCACCTGGCGCACGCACGTGGACCCGGTGGCCCAGCGCACCACCCGCTGGCTTCGCTACGAAGCCTGGAAGGACGGCACCCTGACACGCACCGAGCTCCAGATTTTCTCCCTGCTGTGGTTCGGGCTGGCCGAGTTCACAGCCATGCTGCACCGGGCGGGCTTCGCAAATGTCAGAGTCCACGGCGGCTACCGAGCAGGTACCGCACCAACAGCCGCAGACGACGTGTGGACCTTCGAGGCCACCCGTACATAGCGCGCCTGCCCTCACTGGCAAGCCGCCCGGGGAGCGAGGGTGACGTGGTGGTGCCAGCCGTTGAAGGTGCGGCCCTCGAAGTGGGCAAGCCCCAGGGCCTGTTTCATCTCTCGGTAGTCGTGCTCGATGCGCCAGCGGAGCTTGGCCAGGCGGACCAGGGTGATCAGCGGGGTGCCGGCGGGCAGGTCGGAGAGCCAGAACTGCACGGGCTCGGCCTCTTTGGCGGGCCACTCGGCCAGCAGCCAGCACTCGGTCAGTTCAACACCTTCGGTGGCATCGCGGATCTCGCGTCCTGCCGGGCGGATCCGCAGGGCGACGAACCGCGAATACATGCGCTTCAAGCCGGTGCGGGCCTTGCCCGGGCGTGAGCCCTCGCGCCAGGACACCGGCTTGGCCGAACCACGACCCGCCTCGATGGCCAGCGTCTTCACGCTGCGGGCCGGGTCCGGATACCTGGCAACCGGCCGCCGTCCGATGCCGCTGTAGGGCGGGGTGACCGGACTGGCGGCGGCCGGGTGGGCGGTGGGCGTGGTGGACATGCCGACCACGTGGCGCAGACCGCGCTGGTTCAGGCCCGAACGGAACGCGACCGTGTCGCCGTAGCCGGCGTCCGCCAGCACCAGTGGGACATCGACGCCCCAGGACCGGGTCTCATCGATCATGTCCAGCGCGAGCTGCCACTTCTCCACGTGGCCCAGGCCGGCGGGAATACCGCACCGCTCGCGGCGGTCCACCTTGAGGGGTCGGCCTGCGACGAGGTCGGGTCCCAGGACCTGGGCAGGAACAACCGCCAATTCACCGGCGTTGAGGCATGGTCGCGGGCCAGGTGCACCGAGACCCCGACCTGGCAGTTGGTGACCTTGCCCGCTGTGCCGGTGTACTGGCGCGATACACACGCCGAGGCGTCGCCGTCCTTCAGGAAACCGGTGTCGTCGACGATCAACGCGGTCGGGGCGATGGCCTCGTGCATCCGCCATGCCAGCCGGGCCCGCACCTGGGCGGGGCTCCACGGACTGGAGGTGACGAAATGCGCCAAGGCCTGCCGGTTGCCGTCCTCGCCCAGCCGGGCTGCCATCGGCTCCCCACCGACTTGCGCCGTCCGTCCAGCAGCCCGCGCACATACGCCTGACCCCAGCGGCGCTGAACCGCGCGCGTGAACGCCTCGAACATCTCCGCCGTGAACGCCTCCAGATCCTCCCGGACCTGATCCATCTCCCCAGGTGTCACACACCATCAACGCGCCCACGGACACCAAGAAACGCCGCCAGCGCGTACACCTGACCAAGCCCTTCTAGTCAGCGTAGGCACGCGTTGCTGCGAACGATGGCAGGCTTCTTCGTGACCGGCTCACCCATTCATCCACATCCGGACAGTGCGCCCCAGACTCCGCTCGACGGCCTGTTTCTGCCGGTGCGCTCCACTTCTGAGGAGGACTCCGACATGTCATCTCCCACTTCCACGAAACGAACTGTCGCGACGGTGCACGCCGCTCCGGTGTTCATGGACACCGAGGCGACCGTCGGCAAGGTCATCCGCTTCATCGAACAGGCCGGCCGGGAAGGAATCGACCTGCTGGTGTTTCCCGAGACCTTCGTGCCCGGATACCCGTACTGGATCGAGGCCTACGCCCCGCTGGACCAGCAGGGCGCCAACGTCGCCTACGCCGAGGCGTCCGTCGAGGTGCCCGGTCCGCAGATCGCCCGGGTCCAAACCGCTTGTGACCGCGCCGGGGTCGGCGCCGCTCTCGGTGTCAGCGAACGGCTCGCGGGGACCCGCACGTGTTTCAACAGCCAGGTCTTCATCGAACCCGACGGCACCCTTCTCGGAGTTCACCGCAAGCTCCAGCCCACCTACGCCGAACGGATCGTGTGGGCCCAGGGCGGCGGCGCCACCCTCAGCGTCTTCGACAGCACTCTGGGCCGGATCGGCGGTCTGGCCTGCTGGGAACACACCATGAACCTGGCCCGGCAGTCCCTGATCACCCAGGGCCAGCAGATCCACGCAGCAGCATGGCCCGGTCTGTCCACCATGACCGGCTTCGAGACCGTCGCCGACGTCCAGATCGACGCCATGATGAAGACCCACGCGCTCACGGCGCAGGCGTTCGTCATCTCCGCCGGAAACCCGGTGGACGAGACGTGCCTGCAGTGGATGGAGTCCACTGTCGGACCGCAGAAGCACATCACTGCGGGCGGCGGCTGGTCGGCCGTGATCCATCCCTTCAACCAGTACCTCGCCGGCCCGCACACCGGCCTTGAGGAGAAGCTCGTCACCGCCGAGATCGACCTCGCCGACATCAACGCCGTCAAGGTCTGGGTCGACTCCCGCGGCCACTACGCGCGACCGGAGATCCTCGGCCTGCGGGTCGACCGACGCCCCCTCTGGCATGACGAAGGACACCGCGAATGGCCTGCCGCCCCGAGCGACGGCACCGCCGCCCCGGCGGCCGAAACGGCCTGAGCAGACGACATCGGGTCGCCGGTGGTGATGCGGGGGCCGATCTGGAGTGGTGGCGGGTGGTGGGGAGGGATGCGGTGATCTTCCTGGAGGTGGTGGCTGTGGCGGACGCGTTACCGGATCCGGTGATGGCTCAGCTGGCATGGGCGGACAGCGGGGGTGAGCGCCCGTGGCCGTTGCCTGCGGATGGGGCGTTCTGCCGTCGCCTCGGGGAGCGGGTGGGGCGGGAGTGGTCGGTGCCGCTGGTGACGGTCGATTACGGCGGTCCGCTGATCGCGTGGACGGGGACCGTCATCCGTCTGCGCCGCCATCCTGAGGGCCGGCCCGGTCCGTTCGTGCGATTCGACGAGAACCTGTGGTGGGTGCGGCAGGAACACCAGCCCGCCACGATGGCCGCGCAGTTGCGGGTTCTGGGCAAGGAACGCGCGTCGCCCGGCTCGGGGACCACGTGGCGCTCGGTGGTGCCGGCCGAGCAGCGAGCGCTGATCACGGCCCTGGTCGACAAAGCCGGGGAGCAGTTGGCCCAGCTGCGCGGTGCCCAGCACGCGATGACCGAGCGCGCTGTCCTGAACAAGGTCGGCACCACCATGGGATACCACTGACACGGCGGCCGCTCACGGCACCGCAACGTTGACCGCTGTGCCACATGCGACTGCAGTATCAGCCATTGCGGTGCAGGGGGCGCGCCAAGGTGCACCGAGTTCCGCTCCCGCGCGCCCTTCCCTGCGGGTTCACCGGTCCCGCATGCTGAAGGGCGCACGGCGGATGGAGTCGGGCGTGGCGTGGCGTGTCGGCCCGGACCGGTGCGCGTGGGGAGGGCGTCATGGAGCAGGCAGCGGTTGAGGGGCCTTCCGTGCAGGAGGTCGGAGCGTGGTACGACCGCTTGGGGGGTCTGTACAGCCTGACGATGGGCGACAGCATGCATCTGGGCATGTGGGACGACGGGGTGCGCCCGAAGCCCGGGCGGGTGCTGTCGGCGGAGGAGGCGTGGGAGGAGCTGACAGCGGCGCAGGACCGGTGGACCGATGAACTGATCGGCGAGCTTGCCCTCGGGCCCGTGCAACGGGCGCTGGATGTGGGTTGCGGCACAGGACGGCCCGCGGTGCGTCTCGCTCAGGCCTCCGGCGGGCAGGTCCTTGGTATTACCGCCAGCGGTGCCCAGGTCGAGCAGGCCCGCAATCGTGCCGCCCACGCCGGCGTCGCCGACCGCACCGAGTTCCTCCAGGCCGATGCGATGAATCTGCCTTTCGAGGACGCTTCGTTCGACGCGGTGTGGGCGATCGAGTCGTTCGCCCACTTCGCCGACCGTCCCCGTGCTCTGCACGAGGCCGGGCGTGTTCTGCGCCCCGGTGGACGGCTCGTCCTGGCGGACTGCTTCGAACACGTCCCGTTCACCGACCAGGATGTGGCGCTCTTCCGCGCGGGCTTCGCGCTCGCTCGCCTGCCTGGCTCCCTCGACGACTACCCATCCCTCGCCCGGCAGGCCGGCTTCACCATCGACCGTGTACGTGACAGGACCGGTGACTTCACACCTACCTATCATCTGATCCCCCAGATCTTCGCGGCACGTCGCCGACAGATCGAGGAACTCCTGGGCACCGACATCGCCACGCAACTGGAATCGGCCTATCCCCTGATTCTCGGCCTGTGCCGGGACAAGATGGGCTACGTCATGGTCCGTGCCGGTAAACCGGCCCCGTGATCACCACGCTCGCCGACCACCCGTCCTGGCGGCAGACACACATTCTGCTCGCTCTGGTGCGAACCACTGTCACTGTTCCCGCACACGCACTCGCCTTCTTGGCCTTCCAAGTGTTGCCCGTGGTGTGAGTCGTCGTGGTCGGCGCACGGCAAGGGCAAGTGGACTCCGGCCGTCTTCACCACCTGGCTGCCCACCAGCAGCTGAAGCGTGCCCGCCCGCACGCGGCGCCGTACGGCAAGTGGCTGCTCATCGTCACGGGGGCCACCTGCGCCGTCGTGGGTCTGTCCACCCTGTGGAGGGGCCTCCCATGGTTGCGCGTGCCCACGCTCTGCGGGACGGTCGTCGCAGGTACGGCGTGGTTCCTCCGCCGAGCCCTGCGACTCGGACGGGTCGGCCGGTGGAACGGGCGTGGCAGTACGAACAACGGACGTTCAGTCCGGCCTTCTCTCCGCGGTGCAAGCAGGCGATGATGCCGTGGGTCGTAGCGTGGGAGCAGGCGTGCCGGCCGCGCCGTCCCCACATGCGCGGCGCGGAACTGCTGACTCGGGCGGGCCGCAGCGATGTCGGCGCAGATCGTGTCCGGCACGTGCACCGGGGCAGGTGAGACCACCCCGGTGCCGACAAGCCTCTGCTGCGGTGGCGGTGCGTGTCAGCGGACCGTCACGTTGAAGGCCGGCGAGGCCGTGGTGCCGCTGACGATGCGCAGGTCGTTCTTGCCCTTCAGCCCGAGCTTGACACCGAGTGAGTAGGATCCGTCCCGCGAGAGGTTCGTGGATGCGGGCAGGCTGACCCACTTGCCGTGCTGCTTCTGCTGAAGGGTCACCTTGCTGCCCGCCTTGAGACCGGTGGTCCGGCCCGTGACGCGGAACAGTTGCCAGGCGCGGACGGAGGACACCGACGGTTTTGCCGTGATGTCGGCCTTGGCGGGCACGGCCTTCTGCGCGACGACCGGGGTTGCGGTGTCCGTAGCCGGGGTGGCTGCCATTGCGGTGCCCGCGAGGGCAAGGGAGGCCGCGCCGAGGACACCGACGACGGCAATGCGCAGGGAGCGCCGTTTCGAGACCATCACAGATCTGCCCCTTTCGATGATGAGAACAACCTTTCGCGCCAAAGGGCACCTACATACCGATTGACGTGGTCACTAGTGCCGCATCAGGCAACGTTTGCCTTGTCGACGACGGCTTGTAGGTGCTGGTCGTCGGCATGGCGGTTTCGCCAGATGATGTAGCGGCGGAT
>NZ_JBEXPH010000320.1:0-6299 GCF_040611955.1 Streptomyces sp. NPDC006510
CGGGCCCGCGGCGCTGGAAGGTGGAGACATGGACGCGCACACCGATCGGTTCGCCGCGGCCGCCGCCGAGGAGCGGTGGGCGATGGTGCGCGGCATCGTGGCCGGTGGGGCGCTGGGCGACCCCGGCTGGCGGGCCGCCTTCGAGGAGGTGCCGCGGCATCTGTTCGTGCCGTACTACTTCGTGGGCGGCGGCTACGACCGCCTGTGGTGCGAGGACCCCGACCCGGACCGGCGGGCCCGGTGGCTGCGAGGGGCGTACGAGGACGGGCCGCTGGCCACCCGGATCCGGAACGGCGAACTGATCTCGTCGAGCAGCCAGCCCTCGCTGATGGCCCGGATGCTCGAAGAGCTGGACGTACAGGAGGGGCACCGGGTCCTGGAGATCGGCGCGGGCAGCGGCTACAACGCGGCGCTGCTGGCCCACCGGCTCGGCGACGACGCCGTGACCACCGTCGACCTCGACCCGGAGATCACCGAGTCGGCCCGCCGGCACCTGGCCGCGGCCGGATACCACCCGGCGGTGATCACCGGGGACGGGACACGGGGCTGGCCCCGGCGAGGCCCGTACGACCGGATCATCGCGACCTGCACCCTGCCGTGCGTACCGCAGCCCTGGCTGGAGCAGTGCGTACCGGGCGCCCGGATCCTGGCCCCGTTCGCCACCGGACTGATCGCGCTGCGGGTGGGGGAGACGGCACACGGGAAGTACGCCGAGGGTCGGTTCCTGCACACGGCCGCCTACTTCGTACCGTTGCGCGGCACTCCGGCACAGCCCGCACGGCGCCCGCACATCGGCGCGGTGCCGAGGCACGTCAGCGAGAACGATCTCTTCCGGTTCCTGCTGACGCTCACCGGGGCCTCCCTCGACCCGCGCGAGGCGCTCTCGCTCTGGCGGCGCGAGAAGCGCCCCGAGCGGGAGAGGTTCGGCATCACGGTCAGGGACGGGCGGCAGTGGGCCTGGCTGGACGACCCCGAGGGACCGTACGCCTGGCCACTGCCCACCGTCTGACCCGGATCAGCCCCGGCGGATCGTGATCGTCGTCCACGCTCCGACATGCACCTTGTCGCCGTCCTGGAGCGGGACGGGGACATACGGCTGGATCGGGTCCTCGGCGCCGTTGAGCGTGGTGCCGTTGGTGGAGTTCTGGTCGACCACGGCCCAGCTGCCGTCGGGCTGCTGCACCAGCACGGCGTGCTGGTGCGAGACGCCCGGGTCCTCCGGCGGCACGGACAGATCGATGTCGGGGGACTCGCCGGTGCTGTGCCTGCGGCGGCCGATGGTGATCTGGTTGCCGGCCAGCGGAAGCTGCTGTTCCGGGGAGTACGCGGGCAGGTTCAGCCCGGTCGCCTCCGGGCCGCTGCGCTGCATCATCGCCAGGAAGTACTCACGGTCCGGGGCGATGACCGCGGTCCAGCTCGCGGGCGGCTGGTTCTGGTTCTGCCCCGGGAACGGCGGCTGTTGCTGCTGCGGCGGGCCCTGGGTACGGGACGGCGGCGACAGCATCCAGTCGTCGTCGCCCTGCGGTCCCTGCGGCGGGGCAGGCTGCTGCGGAGCCGGCGGACCGGGCTGCTCGAACCCGGGCGGCGCCGACTGCTGCTGGAACGGCGGCGGCGCGGACTGCTGCTGGAACGGCGAGGGCGGTGCGGACTGCTGCTGGAAGGACGGCGGAGGCGTCGGACCCTGCTGCTGGAACGGCGGCGGGGGCGACTGCGGGCCCGGCCCGGGGGCCGGGGGACCGGGCTGGTTGCCCTGCTCGGAGGAGAGCGGCTCGGCCGGGCGGTTCATCTGCGAGGGCCGCGAGCCCTGGTACTCGAACGGGTCGCGCTGCTGCTGCGTCGGGCCCGGCGGCTGCTGCGCCTGGAAGCCGGGCGGCAGGTTGAGTCCGGGCGGCGGGCCGGGAACGCCGTGGGCCGGGGCCAGCGGCGTGTACGACGTCGCGGTGTTCGTGAGGAAGTTCCAGCGGCACTCCTCGCAGAACGGCGCCATCGCCTCGCGGGGCGTGCGGCACTGCGGGCAGAGCTCCGCCTGCTGGGTCGCATCGGATCCCGGGCCCGGCGGGTAGCCGTAACCGGGAGCGGGCGGCGGGGGCGGCGGCGGGGGGACCGCGCCCGCAGGCGCGCCCGCGCCGGTCATGCGATGGCCGCAGACCTCGCACCAGTCATCGGAACCCGACTGGTGTCCGTTCGGGCAGGTCGGCATGTCGGCGCTTCCCCCTCTCCTGGGCCGGCCCCTGGGCCGGCGTATTTTTTCCTGCTCTTCGCCTCCCGGTGGATCGTTCCCGGCCGGGCGGCTCGACCATGTGGCTCTGTGGTTGCTTGCGGTGTTGCTCGGTGGTTACTTCTTGACGCGAACGGTCTTGGTCGAGCGCGTTTCGAGGGTCATCTCGTCGGCGTCCGCGACCTTTGCCTTCAGTCGCACAGTACCGGTCGCCGCGTCCACGACGTCCACTACCTTCGAAAGCAGTTTCGCAGTGTCCTCGTTCCCGGACGCCGACGCCAGCTGCACCGCGCGGCCCAGTTTCGCGGTCGCGCCGTCGAAGTCCCCCGACTTGCGGGCATCGAGCCCCTGCTGGATGACCTGTGCCAGTTCCGCCTGGCCGGTGTAGTGCGCGACCTGCGGATTGATCGAGGTGGACGCCACCATGTCCTCGGTCCACACGGCCCGGACCAGGCCCTGCGAGAGCGTCTGCGGAGCCCCGCCCGACGGGTCGGGGAGGACCAGCGAGACCCGGGACGCCAGCATCTCCTGCCCGATCCCGGCCTGCGGCACAGTCACGCACACGTGGTAGTCGCGGGACTCGTCGCCCCAGGAACCCGTGGGGTAGTCCCCGGCGCGGGGGCCCGCCTCGGTGCGCCGGTCGGTCAGATCGACGACCGTCGGTGCGACCTGTTTCACAAACTTGATCTCGACCCCGACGGGCGTCCAGAGCCGCAGTGCGACATCCGCGACCTCCTTGCCCATCGCGTTCTCCATCATCCGCGTGAAGTCGGCGGCCAGCCCCGCGGGGTCGGCGACGATGTCGGCCGTGCCCAGCAGCGCGGAGGCGATCGCTGTGACCTCTTTCACCTCCCAGTCGGTGCCGACACCGCGGGCGTCACAGGTGAAGCGGCCCGCGCAGGATTCGAGCGCCGCCCGCAGGTCCTCCGGAGCCTCGTGCTCGTTGCGGCCGTCGGTGAGCAGGATGCCGTGCCGGATCCGGACGTCGGCCGCGCCGAGCAGCCGGTCGGCCAGCCGCAGCCAGGTGCCGATCGCCGTACCGCCACCGGCACTGAGCGCGCGCAGGGCCTCCTTCGCCTGGGCCTTGGTCCGCGCGTCGGCGACGGCGAGGCGGCCGTTGCCGGGGTAGACCTCCTTGGCGACGTGCGTACCGCCGACGACGGCGAACGAGGTGCCGTCGCGCAGGGTGTCGATGGCCGCGGCCGTCGCGTCGCGGGCGTTGCGCATCTTCGTCGGCGGATAGTCCATCGAGCCGGAGCAGTCGACCATGATCACCACTGCGGCGTTCGGCGCCTGCCCCGGAACGTGCGCGGGCGTCGCGGACGCACCGGACAGCGGGACCCCGCCGGTGGTACCGCCTCCGGTCGAGGTGACCGTGACGATCGCGTTGACCTCGCGGCCGCCCTCCGGCAGATATTCGTTCTGGTACACCTCGACGGAGAACTGCGGCACGTTCGACTTGGAGAAGTTGGCCATCTGGTCGGCTCCTTGGGACTCCAGGTGTCGGATGAAGACAGCTGTGAGGGAAGAAAGACGGGCGAAGTCAGCGGTGGCGGACCGGACGGTCAGCACTGGAATACGGTCAGAACTGGAATCAAGCGTTACGGAACGGGACTCACGTGGTATCGCAGGCCGATCCTGCCCCCTGCGGCTCCACGGTGAACGGCAGCAGGGCCACTGTTACGTTGTCGTGGCCCCCACCGTCGAGCGCATGACCCACCAGCACCTGCGCGCCGTGCAGCGGCCGTTGATGTGCGTCGGCCGGCACCGCCGCGGCCATCTCGGCCGCCGACTCCGCGTAGTTCCACAAGCCGTCCGTGCACACGACCACGAGACCGGACCGGTCCGGCTTGAAGGACGCGGTGTGCGGTTCCAGCTCGTACGCGTCGGCACCGAGCCACCCCGTGATGGCGTGGGCGCGCTCGTCCGCGTACGCCTCGGCCTCGTTCATCAGGCCCGCCGCCACCATCTGTGCGGCCCAGGAGTCGTCCTCGGTCAGCCGGGCGGGCGGGGTGGTGCGGTCGTCGGGCACCCAGTAGACCCGGCTGTCGCCGACCCAGCCGACGATCAGCAGGCCGCCCGCCATGATCGAGCCGACCAGGGTGCACGCCGGGGCGTTCCGGTGGCGGTGCTGGTCGTGCTCCATGGCCCGGCCGGGCTCCTGGGCCAGGGAGTTGACCGCCTCGGCGGCCGCGACGATCGCCTCGTGCATCGCCTGCTGCGGGTGGGTGCCGCGCGGCAGCGACTCCAGCAGCGCTTCGTTGGCCGCGCTCGCGGCGGCCGCCGAGGCCTCGTCGGGGCGGCTGGCCGACGAGACACCGTCGCAGACGATCGCGACGACGGCCGGTGAGCCGTCGGGCAGGGCGGTGGTCGACACCGCGAACGAGTCCTCGTTGCGGTGATGGCGCAGGCCCCGGTCGCTGACGGCGGCCACCGAACCGAGCTCCTGCTCCATGTGGTCGCGCTCGCGCGGCTGGGCGTGACCGCAGTTCTCGCAGTAGCCGTCGGTGTCGACACTGCCCGCCCGGCAGGCCACACACCGCTTGGCACCGGCCGGCGGCGTGGCCGCCACCGGCTGCGCGGCGGGGGTACGCGGGTCGGGCGCGGACGCCGGCGCCGGGGCGTCGGCCGACGACGCGGCCGCTTCGCCGGACGGCGTACCGGCCGACGCGGGGGCGGCCAGCTCGAAGTCGTCCGACCCGCCCGATTCGCGCCGCCGGTCGAAGCGGACCTCGCCCGCGTCGCCCGCCGGAGCGGGGGCGGCGGCCGCCGCACCGTTCTCCGCCGGCACGGTGATGGCGATCGTCGGGTGGTCCTGGGGAGCGGCGGGCACGGCCGACAGGTCGTACCCGCAGGCACCGCAGAACAGGTCCCCCGGCTCCAGCGGCTCCTCGCAGCCGGGGCACTTCGACAGGGCCGTCTCCTGGGGCTTCTGCGACATTTTCACACCCACGTCCGGGGGCGGAAACGGTTGGCCCGCTCCACCAGTTCGATCCTCTCATCGCCGGGCTCCGCAAGCCTGGCGAGCATCCGGTAAGAACGCTCGAGCCCGAAGCGCAGGCCCCGCTCGTCCAGCTCGCTGTCGAGCAGCGATTTCGGCACGGGCGACTGGGCCGCGGGCCGGGCGATGGGGCTACCGGAGAGTACCCAGTCGAGCGCCGTCCCCAGCACCTCGGTCGACAGCTGCTCCCGGCGCACCGCGTCCAGACCGAATCCGGCCAGCCCCGAGACCTGGGCCGAGGCGGCCATCAGATCGACGAGCAGCGGCTCGTCCGGGGCCCGCTCGCGCAGCCGGGCACGCACCGCGGCGACCCGGGCCGCCGTGTAGTGGATCGATGCCTCCGGCACCGACTCCAGCGCCCGGACGGCCCCGGCCCGGTCCCCGGCGGCGATCTGCACCCGGGCCAGCCCGAAGGCGGCGCTGACGAAGCTCGGGTCGGTCGTCCACACCAGCCGGTAGTACTCGGCGGCGTTGTCCAGCTGGCCCAGGACCTCCGCGCAGATCCCCAGGGCCAGCTTGGGCGCCGGCTCGCCGGGGAACGCGTCGTACACCGCGTCGAAGGAGAGCGCCGCGTTCTCGTTGTCACCGGTCACCAGCGAGGTGATGCCGCGGTACCAGACGACCCGCCAGTCGTCCGGGTGCTGGCCCTCCAGCGCCGTCAGGGTCTCCCCCGCGGCACCGAGTTCGTTCAGCTCCAGGCGGGCGCGCAGCTCGCGCAGCCGGGTCTCCAGCGAGGCCACGGGCACGGTGTTCAGCGCGGAGATCAGCTCGGACGGGGCGGTGGTCATCAGCCCGGCGAGGAAACCAGCGTTGGGGTCGCTCGCGTCGACCCGGGGCACGGGCAGCGCGAGCGAGGTGGACCGTACGTCGAGCCGGACCAGCCGGGGGCCGTCCGGGACGGGAAGACCCGGGAGCGCACCGGGTTCGCCGGCCGGGACCCGGGGAGCCGGGATCGCGGCCTGCGCCTGCGGGTACGCGACGGCCCCGCCGCTCGGGCCGCTGCCCGCCCGGACGTGGGTGGGCGGCGTGGTCAGCGGACCGGCCCCCGGCGCGGCGTACCCGGGGGAGGGCGGGGCGCCC
>NZ_JBEXPH010000321.1:0-6155 GCF_040611955.1 Streptomyces sp. NPDC006510
CCCCGTCGGGGCGCGCCCGGGACCGGACGGCCGGCGGCGACACCGGGCGCGGGAAGAGCGAGCACCTCGCATCCGCCGGCTCTCCGGGGCGGGCCACATGAATCAGCGCCACCTCAGGAATGCCTTCGGCCGCTTCGCCACCGGTGTCACGGTCGTCACCTGCGCCACCTCCGACGGCGGACGCCACGGCGCCACGGTCAACGCGTTCACCGCCGTCTCCCTGGAACCGGCCCTGTGCCAGGTGACCCTCACACGCCAGTCCAAGGCGTGCCGATATCTGAAGGACACACCCTTCGCGGTCAACATCCTGGCAGTCGACCAGACCGACACCGCCTGGCACTTCGCCGGCCGGCCCGTGGAGCCGGAACCGCAGTGGTCCGACGGTCCGCTCGGCCCCGTGCTCACGGGAGCGGCTGTCACGATCTCGTGCCGCCCGTGGCGCACCTACGACGGTGGCGACCACCTGATCGTCATCGGCGAGGTGGTCGAGGCCGACATCACCGATCTGGAACCACTGCTGTTCCACGCCGGAACCTTCCGCCACCTGGGCCGACCGGACGCGGGCGTCCACTGGGGCGCCTGTCTGGACAGCCCCGAGAGCGGATGGTTCACCGGCGCGTCGGCCTTCACCGCGATGCACGCGGAGCGCGTCGCGCACCACGCCTCGTAATTCCCGATCAATTCCCGATCACACCTTCGAGACCAGTTGGGGCAGATATGACTCTGGAAGACGCCGGCTCTCCGGCCGCCTCTCCCGCGGAGGGCGTCCGCAAGACCCGCCCGCTGACGGGCGACGAGTACATCGAGTCCATTCGCGACGGACGGGAGGTGTGGGTCTACGGCGAGAAGGTCAAGGACGTCACCGAGCACCCCGCCTTCCGCAACTCGGTGCGCATGACCGCGCGGCTGTACGACGCCCTGCACGACCCGGACAAGCAGTCGGTGCTCACCGTGCCGACCGACACCGGAAGCGACGGTTTCACCCACCCGTTCTTCCGCACGCCGCGCAGCCGCGAGGACCTGATCACCGACCGCGACGCGATCGCCGAGTGGGCGCGGATGACCTACGGCTGGATGGGCCGCAGCCCCGACTACAAGGCGGCCTTCCTCGGCACCCTCGGCGCCAACAGCGACTTCTACCAGCCCTTCGGCGACAACGCCCGACGCTGGTACACCGAGTCCCAGGAGAAGGTCCTCTACTGGAACCACGCCATCATCAATCCGCCGGTCGACCGTGACCGCAACCCCGACGAGGTCAAGGACATCTTCGTCCACGTCGACGAGGAGCGCGACGACGGCCTGGTCATCAGCGGCGCCAAGGTGGTGGCCACCGGCTCGGCCATCACCCACTACAACTTCATCGCCCACTACGGCCTGCCGATCAAGAAGAAGGAGTTCGCGCTGGTCTGTACCGTCCCGATGGGCACGCCCGGCATGAAGCTGATCAGCCGGCACTCCTACGCGATGAACGCCGACGTCATGGGCAGCCCCTTCGACTACCCGCTGTCCAGCCGCTTCGACGAGAACGACACCATCTTCATCCTCGACAAGGTGAAGATCCCCTGGGAGAACGTCTTCATCTACGGCGACGCCGAGAAGGCCAGCACGTTCTTCCCCGGCTCGGGCTTCCTGCACCGCTTCACCTTCCACGGCTGTACGCGCCTCGCCGTCAAGCTCGACTTCATCGCCGGTCTGCTGATGAAGGGCGTGGAGGTCACCGGCACCAAGGACTTCCGCGGCATCCAGACTCGCGTGGGCGAGGTCATCGCCTGGCGCAACCTGTTCTGGGGCCTGACCGACGCCATGGCGAACAACCCGGACTCCTGGAAGGACGACGCCCTCCTGCCGAAGCTCGACTACGGCCTGGCCTACCGCTGGTTCATGACACTGGGCTACCCGCGGATCAAGGAAATCATCATGCAGGACCTGGGCAGCGGACTGATCTACCTCAACTCCAACGCCAAGGACTTCTCCGTGCCGGAGATCCGCCCCTACCTGGACAAGTACGTGCGCGGGTCCAACGGGTACGACTCCGTCGAGCGGGTCAAGCTGATGAAGCTGATCTGGGACTCCATCGGCAGCGAGTTCGGCGGCCGGCACGAGCTGTACGAGCGCAACTACTCCGGAAACCACGAGCAGGTGCGCGCGGAGATGCTCTTCACCGCTCAGGCCTCCGGCGCCGCCGACGCCATGAAGGGCTTCGCGGAGCAGTGCATGGCCGAGTACGACCTGAACGGCTGGACCGTGCCGGACCTGATCAACCCGGATGACGTGAGCATCCACCGCCGCTGACCCCTTCCGCCGGGGCGGCCCGCCGCCGCCCCGGCCCACCTTGGAGCCGCACGATGAGCAGCACCCGTACGTCGACACCTCCCACTGCCGCGGGTTCCGGCGCGTCGGCCAGCGCCGCGTTCCGGGCCGGCAGGCAGGGCCGCGGCACGGTGGAGACCTCCACCGAACGCGCCGATTCGATCCTGAGGGCCCTGCTTGGCGCGGTGCACCAGGTCATCTCCGACCACGAGGTCACCTATCCCGAGTTCCAGGCGGCCAAGAACTGGCTGATGGAGGTCGGAGAGGGTGGCGAATGGCCTCTCTTCCTGGACGTGTTCGTCGAGCACGCCGTGGAGGAGGTGGCCTCCCGCAGCCAACAGGGCACGAAGGGCACCATCGAGGGCCCGTACCACCTGCCTGGCAGCAAGCGGCTGCCCGCCCACTGCGAACTGCCCCGCCGGGCCGACGAAAAGGGCACCCCGCTCTCCTTCACCGGTCAGGTCCGCGACGTGGACGGCACTCCCTTGCCGGGAGCGGAAGTCGACATCTGGCACGCGGACGCCGACGGCTACTACTCCGGCTTCGCGCCGCACCTTCCCGAGGGCAACCTGCGCGGCCTGGTCGTGACCGACGACGAGGGCCGGTTCTCCATCCGCACCATCCAGCCGGCGCCGTACCGGATCCCGACCGACGGCCCCACGGGACGCATGATCGCCGCGGCGGGATGGCATCCCTGGCGTCCCGCGCATCTGCACGTGATGGTCCGGGCCGAAGGACATCGGCAGCTCACGACGCAGCTGTACTTCGAAGGCGGCGAGTGGGTGGACGACGACGTCGCCCGGGCGACCAAGCCCGAACTGATCCTGCGCCCCGTGGCGGACGGAGGAGGCGGCCTCGTGCAGCGGTACGACTTCGTCCTCGAACGGGACTGAGACCAAGGACGCGGATGTGACAGCACGATCTTCCCTGAACCGACCGGAGTCCGTGTCGCCGGTCCAGTCCTCCGGGACGGTGTGGACGGGCCTGCACGAGGTGCCCTCCGACTGGCGAGGCTGCGCTGTGACCATGGGTGTCTTCGACGGGTTCCACCGCGGACATGCCGCACTGGTCCGGCGGGTGCGCGAGCGGGCGGCTCGGCACGGGCTGCCGTCCGTGTTGCTGACCTTCGACCCGCATCCCCTCACGGTGACCCGCCCGGAGCGCGCCCCCAGGTACCTGACGTCCCTCGAAGAACGCGTCCGCCTCGCCCACGACCTCGGCATAGACGCCGTTCTCGTACTGCCGTTCACTCCGGTGCTGGCCGGCATGGTGGCCGACGAGTTCGCCGACCGAGTCCTCGGCCATACGCTCGGGGCCCGCGCCGTGGTGGTGGGCGAGAACTTCCGCTTCGGCCGAGGAGGCGGTGGCGACACCACCCTGCTCGGCCGCGCGGGAATGCGGCTCGGATTCACCGTGGACGCCGTGCCCCTCGTCGCCCACGACGGCCGGACCTGCTCCTCCACTGTGATTCGCAGCCGTCTGGCGGCCGGTGACCTCAAGGGGGTCGAAGAACTGCTGGGACGCCCGTGGCGTACGGCAATCTCCGCGCCGCCCGAGCCGCCCGGCGGCACCGCGTCTCGTGTTCCGGCGACCGACAGCGTCGCGCAGTACGAGGAAAGCCGTGTCCGCCACCGCCGGGACGCCGGCGGACGCCGTCGTCGAGACCTTCCGGAGGACGGGACAGCCACGGCCGCGCGGTCCGGCTCCACGAACGCGTGCGACCAGCAGGAGGCCGAGCGGTCCGGTGTCACCATGCCCTTCACGCACGCCGGGCTCGACGTAGAGCCGGTGCCGCCGACGGAGAGAGGCCGCTGACCTTCACATACGAGCCCCTGCCCATGCGGGTGGTCTTCGGCGCGGGCAGTCTCCGCCAGGTACCCGAGGAAGCGGAACGCCTGGGTCTGCGGCGACTGCTCGTGCTGTCCACGCCGGCCGGCGCGTCCTCGCCGAGCGCGCCGCCGACATCCTCGGCGACGCGTGCGCCGGGCTGTTCACCCGGGCACGGACGCCATGCGCCGGCCGAGGTCGCCGACGCCGCCCGGGCGGCTATCCGCGACGCGGGCGCGGACGGCTGCCCGGCCATCGGCGGCGGATCGACCACCAGCCCGGGCAAGGCCATCGCCCTGACCTCCGGCCTGCCCGTGATCAGTGTGCCGACCACTTACGCCGACTCGGAGATGACCCCTGTGCGGGGGCTCACCGAGAGCGGCCGCAAACGTACCGGCCGCGACCGGGCCGTCCTGCCGCGCAGCGTGCTCTACGACCCCGAGCTCACCCTCCGTCTCCCCGTGGATGTGTCGGTGACGAGCGGATTCAACGCCATGGCACACGCGGTTGAGGCACTGTACGCACCGGACGCCTCGCCCATCGTTTCGCTGATGGCCGAGGAAGGGTACGCTTCCTGGCCGCCGCGCTGTCGGCGATCTCCACCGACCGTCTGGACCTGAAGGCGCGGACGGATGCCCTGCGCGGTGCCTGGCTGTGCGGGGCGTGCCTGGGGGTCACGACCATGTCGCTGCACCACAAGCTCTGCCATATCCTCGGCGGCACCTACGACCTCCCTCGCGCCGCCGCGCACACGGTCCTGCTCCCGTACGTCGCCGCCTTCAACCTCCGCGCGGCACCGGATGCCGCACAGGCCCTTCTGCGAGTCCTGGCCACGGACGACGTACCAGCGTACCTGGCGCGAGTGTCCGTCGGTCTCGGCGCCCCCGCTCCCTCGCCGAACTCGGCCTGAAGGGCTATGAGTTCGACGAGATCGTGAACCAGGCGCAGAGCGCGCCGTGCGCCTATCCGCGCCCCGTCGACGCGGGGCGCTCGCGCCCTGATGACGCGATGACCACGGGTGTGCGAAGCGACTGGGGAGCCGTTCGGGGACCGCGGTCGCACTCGGGGAAGCCCCGTGCGGCGAGGCCATTCTCTATATCTCCAGCCTCACCGCTCCCGCTGTGGCCGACCGCGTCTTCCGCGAGTTCGAGCCCATGCTGGAATCGGCCGCTGGACACTTCTCCCAACTGGTCGTGGCAAGCGAGTACCTCCAGGGGATAGAGCGCCCGTCTGCTCGGTAGATCCACTCGCGTCCGCCTGCTGAGGGGCGGGCGGACACGGATGCCGTTGGGCGTCACGTCAAAGACGCTGGTGTCGTCCTCAACGCCGACGGGGGTGCGTAGCCTCCGTGCCCGGGACGGCGGCGGGAGGAGCGGTGTGGACGACCCGCTTTGCCGGTCGTTGCTCCTTTGGCGCAGTCAAGGCCGTCTTGGTCGGCACGAGTCCCAGCCGGTACAGGCTCCAGACCAGCACCTCGCTGACAGACTCCGCGCTTTCGAGCTCGCGCTGCGCAGCGACCCTGCGTAGGAGGGCTGTGCTGTCGTGACCGGCACGCTGGGCCTGGTCCAGCATGGCCGCCAAGGCGGGCCATCCAGTCTCGGCCTGGAGGCGGATGGCCGGCTTCGGCAGCGCGGTGCGGACATGACGAAGCCCTTCCCTGGCGGAGGGAAGGGCTTCGTGAGTGAGCGCTGGGCAGGCCTTGCACCTGCATTTCCCCACGGGAAGTGGGGCGTCTTTCCTTGGACCACCAACGCAGCGTCAGTCACCGCGAGTTGCGGCGAACTGCCAAGATCAACTATAGCGCATGCGATCCTGATGAGGCACAGCACCGGCGGGGAACAGCGGCGTAGGGGCTGCGCCTGACCGCTGCATGGTCGCCCCTTCCTCGATCCGCCGCTGCCACGACGAGTGGCTGCCCCGACTCGTTACTGACTTCGGCCCGTTGGGGTGAACCTTCTCGAAGTCCCTGACGCGTTCGCCGTAATGGCTGTATTCCGTGGTGTGTGAGGTATGCGGAT
>NZ_JBEXPH010000322.1:0-6149 GCF_040611955.1 Streptomyces sp. NPDC006510
CGTCCGTCGAGGTCGTATTGGTTGGTGGGGTCGCCGGGGTAGGCGTAGCGGTTGTCTCCGCCTCCGTATACGGGGTCGGTGGAGAGGAAGCGTCCGGTGGTGGGGTTGTAGAGGCGGACGCCCATGAGGGTGAGGCCGGTGGGGGTTTCGGTGGAGCGTTGTTTGGCGCCGAGCCAGTTGTAGCGGGTGGCTGGCTGTCCGGTGCGGGGGTTGCCGTATTCGTCGTTGTCGAGTGCGACGGGGGGCTTGGTGGTGTCGAGAGGGAGTTGGACGGCGACGTCGCCGTGGATGGTGGTGAGTTGGAGGATGGTGCCTCCGGTTTTGGTGGTGGTGGCGGCGAGGTCTCCGGTGGCGGACTCGACGTTGCGGGTCAGGGCGCCGGTGGCGGTGTCCTCGGTGATCCAGCGGGGGTTGTCGCCGTCGCTGTCGTAGTGGTTGAGCTTGGATGCGGTCTGGGTCCAGGTGCTGCCGCTTCCGGTTTCGGTCTTCCAGGAGCGGAAGCGCTGGTTGGCGTCGAGCTGCCAGGTCTGGCGCTGGGTGCCGGCGGTGATCTGGTGGACCAGGTCGTTGGCGTGGTAGCCGACGGTGCTGCCCGGCAGTGTGGTGGTGCGGCCGAGGTTGTCGTAGGTGTAGCCGGTGTCGACGAGCCGGTCGGCGCTGTCGTAGGTGTGGTTGGTGGTGGTGCCGGTGGTGGTGGGGCAGTCGGTGCCGGGGGCGCCGGCTGCTGCGGTGAGGGACTTGCGGTTGGTGCGGTTGTCGAAGGCGTAGGTCCGCTTGGTGCAGATGGTGTCTGCGGTGTCTTCGACGGTGGTCAGGCGACCGGTGGCGTCGTAGCCGTAGTTCTGGTCGGACCAGCCTGCGTGGCGGGTGACCTGGCCGTGGACGGACTCGCTGGTGGTGTCGGAGTAGACGGCGGTGCCGTCGCTGTCGCGTGTGTAGGTGCGTTCGGTGGCCGAGCCGGTGGTGTCCTCGCTCTGGGTGAGGGTGTAACCGCCGGGCAGTTTCTCGGTTGCGACGGATCCGTCGGCGTCGTAAGTGGCCTGGAAGGCGCCTGCGATGGAGTCGGTGGTCTTGGTGACCAGGCCCCGCGGTTCGGCCGCGTGGTCGTAGGTGAGCGTGACCGTGGAAGGCACGTTGTCGCTGACCTTGACCGGGCGGTCGAGTAGGTCGTACTCGGTGGTTGTCACGCCGCCGTCGGCGTCCGTGTAGGAGGTCTGTCGGCCGAGCTTGTCGAACACCTTGGTGATCGTGCCTCCGGTCGGAGAGGTCACCTTTACTTCGCGGCCGGTGGCCGGGTCGTACTCGGTGGTCGATTCGGGGACCGCTTGGCCCAGGCCGCCGGTGATGGCGGACTTGGTCTGGCGGCCGGCGTTGTCGTAAGTAGTCGTGGTGGTTCGGGTGGTGCCGTTCGCGGTGTCGGTGATCTTGGCGGTGTTGCCCCACCAGTCGTACTCGGTGGTGCTGGTCGGCAGCTGCGACGGGTTTGAGCCGCCGCCGGTGATTGCACCGGCTGGTCCTGTGGAGCAGACCTGGTCGGCCCATTCCGGGCGGCCGTTGCAGGTGCCGGTGCCGGTCGCGGACCAGTAGGTGGTTACCCGGGTGCCCGCGTCGGTGCCGGTAGTGCCGGGCAGCCGCTGCTTGGTGACGCGGCCCTGGGCGTCGTACTCGGTGGTCTCGGTGATTGCGAGGCCGCCTGGGTCCTTGATCGTCTGGGTGGGCAGGCCCTTGGCCCAGTCGTACATGGTCTGCACGACGCGGGACTCGCCCTGGACGCTGGGGTGCTCACGCACTTGGGCGCCGGTGACGGTTTTGGTGACTTGGTCCTTGACGGTCGCTGTTCCGTCGGTGGGACGGCCCGTGTCGTACTCGTTGACGGTCCAGGAGCGGGCGGTCACCGGCGTGCCGGCCGAGACCAGTGTGGTGCTGCCGGACTTCAGGTCGGCCGTCAGATCGATGCGGTGCAGCGGCCCGAGTTCCTCCATCTCGCGGGTGCCAGCCTCGTTGTAGAGCGAGGAGGTGGACAGCAGGTTCGCGCGCTCGGCCGAGGGCAACTGCACGATACCGAGGTCAGCCTGGGCCGCCCGGTCGCCCGTGCTCGTGCCGAGTGCGATGGCCCGGTTTGCGGCCGACAGTTCGCGCACCGTGTTGCCGAAGCGGTCGTACTCGATGGTGGTGATGTGTCCGCCGGGCGTGACAGCGTTGACCGAGCGTCCGGAGACGCCCATGTAGGTGACGCTGGCACGGGTGTAAGACGCGGCGGTCAGTGCGTCACCGGAGTTCGCGGCAGGCACCGCGTCGGCGGGGAAGACCGCGGCCGCGTCGGTCGGGGCATCCGTCTGGCCCCAGCCCTTCACGTTCGCGGCTCCCATCGCGTAAGGAGCCTTCGTGCCGGTCAGCGGAACGTCGTAGACGATTGTGGTGGCGGCGGTGCCTTCCAAAACGTCCGTGGTGCCCTGCTTGAGGCCCGGGCGGGAAGCCTTGAGCAGCATGCCGTCACCGGCGGTGGCGGCACTGCCAGCCTTGCCGTAGGTGAATGTCCAGGGCAGCTCACCGGCAGCGGTCTGTCCGGTGACGCGGCCCGCACTGTCGTAGGTGTACTCGGTCTTCAGTGCCGGGCTGATCTGTGAGTCCCATGTCTGACGCAGGCGGCCGTCCTTGTCGTAGGCGTAGGACTGCACGGCCTTGGCCGTCGCTGCGGCCGCACCGGGCTCGGTGGACCACATCCGGATCTCTTTCACCTGGCCGGTGAAGTCGCCGAACGCGGAGTCGGTGGCGGTGGTGGAGGCCGCGTAGATGAACTCCAGGGCACGGCAGCCCTTTGTCGCCGGCGTTGCGGTGCACGTCACGGCGCTCGTGGCGGAGGTCGGCGCGATGATCCGCTTCGGACGAGCGACCTTCTTGCCGTCCACGGTCACGGTCTCGGAGATCACCGTGGTCGTGGTGTTGGCCAGACCGTCCAGCAGCGTGCTGGAGACCTGCCAGGTTGCGACGGCCGGGTCCGGCTTGGTGAACTCGGTGACCGTGCCGCTGGTGTCGGAGAGAGTGAACGTGGTGCCGACAGTGCCGGTGAGAGTCAGGTCCTCGGAACCGGGCTCAGGGATCCAACCGTTCTTTGCGGAGTTGGCGGTGAAGTGGATGGCATCGCCTTCTACCAGCACCACGTCGACCGCGGTGGCAGACACCTGGCGGATGTGGGAGTAGTCCGAATCGGTTGCCTCGGCGACGGTTCCGGACACCCACTCCTTGCCGAAGATCGGTGCCTGGCCCTCCTGGCTGGCGCCCTTTTGCGGGTCGCGCGAGGAGGCTGTGCGTGAAACCGTCAGGCCCAGCGCGGAGGTGTCGGTCTCCGACAGGGCATAGTCACCGGTCAGCAGATTCACTGAACCTGTGCCCACCGCGTCGGTCGCGGCGCCGCTCGCGTTGCGGTCGACGACCACGGTCAGTGGCTGGGTCGATCCGGCAGCAGAATTCGGGCCGGTGAAGTCGGCCTTGATCTGGATGGTGCCGTCCGGATTGACTGTATCGGTGGTGTTCCAGACCAACGGCGCGTTCCTGCCGCCCGTCAGGGGTACCGGCCATGCTGCAACCGGGGTGCCCCCGGACGTGATGTCACCTGCCGGGATCTTCACCCAGGCGTCGGCCTCGGACCGCCGCCAAGAGAACGACACATTGTTGTACTTTCCTCCGTCGGCCTCGGCCACCAGGGGCAGACGACGAGCGGTGCGCTCGCCCTCCGCGGGCTGCACGAAGCCGCCGGCGCCGGCGTGGAAGGTGTACTCGATGGCCTCGGACTTGTTGTCCGCCTTGTCGACCGACCGCACCTGCAGGGTGTGGGTGCCGTCCTTCGGCGGGACGACAGAGATCGCCTTCGCGGTCGAGGCGCCACCGGTGGCGACCTTGGTCCAGGTCACCCCGTCCAGCGACCACTCGAGCCAGTTGTGGTCCGTGGCCGGCGGGGTCACGTTGAACACCCCGGCCTGGCCGGCGCCCTTGACCCATGCACTGGACGGATAGTCCGTCGAAGTGATCGAGCCGGGAGCGGACGGCGCCGCTGTGTCGACGGTGAACGTCTTGTACGCCGACCAGCCGACGTTGTAATGCGTGCCGTCGTAGGGCGAAGTGCGGAACTTGTAGGTCTTGCCGTTGGTCAGCACTCCGGCCGGAACAGTCACCGAGGCGACCTGCCCGCTGGGTACGAACTTCGACACGAGAACGTCGCCGACCTGTGTACTGGTGGCACTGTCGAAGATCTGGAAGGTGCCGTTGACCTTGTCACCGTTGGGGTCGACGAACGTGTCCCGCAGCGTGGGCGTGGCCGTGTTGACCACGTAGGCACCGCCGTAGGAGAAGAACGGCGGACCCGCCTCCTGCTTCGTACCCGTGCGTGGCCGGTAGTTGTAGGTCACCACAAGCTTCGGCGGGTTGGAGGCGGCGTTGGCAGAGTTGATCCGCTTCCACTGACCCGTGACGTTCTCGTCAGAGGCGCGCAGACCCATGTGCGACTTGGCCGCCTTGGCCGATGCCCATTCCTGCACCATCGTGGTCACATCGGCGTTGATCCAGCCCACCGGCTGCGCGGTGCACGAGGCATTACCCCGCGTCTCCGAGGAGGTGGCCTTCTTCGCGATCCACGCCGGCTGGTTGGGCGCGGCCCAGCGTGACGACGTCGAAGCGGCGCCGGTGGACCACACCTCCCACGGCTGCAAGGGACACGATGAACCGGTGTAGTTGCCGGAGTGGAAGTTCCACAGCGACAACTTCGCGTCCATCACCAGCGCGTCGGCGATCGGGGCGGTGTTCCACGAGATGAAGGAACGCGCGGTGCGGTACGTGCCGTCGGCGTTCTTGGTGCCCGGATTGCCCACGTCCAGCTCGACGTCGGTGGACCAGTCGACGTTCTCGCCCTGCTGGACGTAGGTGTCGAAGACATTGCCCAGAGAAGAGGTGGAAGGATCCACCGTCACCGGGTACGTCGTCTTCGGGTCGGCCAGAAAGCCCGCGTCCGGGGTAATGACCAGATCCACTCCGCCCTTGGTCTTGACGGCCTTCATGGCAACGCGGGCCCGCCGGGTGTGTTCACCGGAGGCCTTGTCGACACTCGCGTCCCACATCACAGGCGCTGGCATGACGGCGGTCTTCTTTGACTTCTTGTCAGTGAAGAGAAGGCTGCCGTCCTTCTGCTGCTTGGTCTTCAGCCCCTTCGTCTTCAACGGGAGCGTGTACGAGAAGCCCGCAGCCGGCTTGCCCTTCACCTCGACGAACTGTTCGAACCCGGTACGAGTCGCCTCCACCACGACGTCCGCACCCGGCACGGCATCGGGGTACGTCGCCCGCGTGCCGTCGAGCTTAGGAGCGGGCAGTCCGCCCCTCCACTGCAGAGTGATCTGCTCGTCGCCCTCGCCCAGCGTCACCAAATCAGTGGCTGCGGCTTCCTGAGCGGCCTTCAGCGAGGAGGCCTTCTTGCCGGCTTTGCCGGACAGCCGCAGGCCACGCGGATGCGCCTTCGACTCGACCGACCCATCGGACAGAGCCGTGAAGTTCACATCGACGTCACGCCACTGCCCGCTATCGTCCTTGAAACGAACAGGCCCGGCGGAAATCTCCGTAGTAAAAGAGCCGTCCTTGTTCACCCAGGTCGTAGAGGACTCGGTCCGTTCGGACAGAGCCTCGACCCGCTTGCCCGACAAGCGGGCCAGAACACGGGCCGACAAGATGTCAGCCGCCTGAGTCGCGTACTGCCGCGACGGCTTCGTCTTCGCCTGGACATCGGCGTTCGCGCTGGCCAGCGCCATCTCCGAGCCCTGCAACAACGTTATCGCCATGGTCAGAGCGAGAGACGCGGCAACCCGCCGTCTCCACACACCAGGCGCCGACCGGGCAGCACTCTGCCAGGCCACCAGTCTTCGATTCATTCGTTCTGTAACCCCCCACAAAGCTGACCCAACGGTTAGGCCAGCAAACGGAAAGTAACCAACACCAAAAGATGGCAAAACCGTCACAACATATCCATAAATGATCTTTGCGTTCCGCTTTCGCAAAAAAATGGCCTGAAATAACACCAGCCACAGGGAACCCAACTACCCCCACATCCGCACCAGCAGCAAAAGGCCACCTCAACAGCATCTGCGCACGAACGCGACGCCACGTCG
>NZ_JBEXPH010000323.1:0-6129 GCF_040611955.1 Streptomyces sp. NPDC006510
CCGGCCCGTGCGGTGACGATCCGGCGCCGCGCCCCGCGCCGCAGCGTGCCCGCGCCGAGCGCGGCGGCCGGCAGCAGGGCGACGGCGAGCGAGACGCCCATCAGGGTCAGGGAGACGCCGAGCGCGGCCGTCACATCGGGGGCGACGGGCTGTCCGGAGACCCAGGAGGTGCCCAGGTCGCCGCGGAACAGCCCGCCCAGCCAGTGGCCCAGGACGTGCGCGGTTCCGCCGTCGAGCCCGGTCTCGGCGCGGATCGCGTCGAGGGTCTCGGCGGTGGGCGGCCGGTCGGCGTACCGGGCGTGCAGGATCGTGAGGGCCGGGTCGGTGCGGGTCAGCCTGGGCAGCAGCCCGATGACGGCGAGGGCCGCGAGGAGCGTGCCGAGCCGCCCCGCCAGGTACTTCACCCGGGTCACCCGACGCGGGTGTCGGCGGTGATCAGGGTGCGTTCCAGCGGGTCGAGCGAGACGCCGTGGACGCGGCTGTCGTCGTACCCCTGGACGAAGCGTTCGTGGAGCAGCGGTACGAGGGCGTCGGTGCCGAGGATGTCGGCCTCGGCGGCCATCTCGGCGCGGTGGCGGGCGTCGGTGCCGGCGAGGCCGGCGGCCTTGTCCACGGCGGCGTCGACGCGCTCGTCGCAGAGCTGCGAGATGTTGAAGCTGCCGTCGCAGGTGAAGTCGGACGCGAGGTAGGAGACCGGGTCCGCGGTGTCCAGGAGGGTGTTGCGGGCCTGGATGAACGCGTCGTACTTACCGGCCAGCGCGTCGGCCTCCAGTTGGGCGTAGTCGCGTACGACCTGCTTGACGGTGAAGCCGCGTGCGGTGAGCTGCTGCTGGACGACGGTGGCGACCTCGGGCAGCTCGGGCCGGTTGGTGTACGTGGCGAGGACGATCTGCTCCGTCTTCGCCACCGCTGCCTCGTCGGCGGCCTTCGCCCGGTTCGTGGGGGCGGTGCGGTCGGCGGCGGCCCAGGGCACGCCCGGCCCGAGGAGGCCCTGCGCGGTGTCGGCGCGGCCTTCGTAGACGCCCTTGACCAGGGCCGCCGAGTCGATGGCCGCGCGGGCGGCGGCGCGCATCGCCGGGTCGGCGAAGACCCCGCGCCGGGTGTTGAGGGAGAGGCCGTTGGTGCGGGCGGAGGGGAATTCGTGGACGAGCCCGTCACCGAGGAGGGACGCCTGCGAGATGGGGACGTACTCGGCGACGTCGGCACTCTTCGTACGCAGGGCGTTGGCGCGCGCGGTCCCGTCGGCGACGAACTTCACGTCGACGCCGGGGGCCTTGGCCCTGGCGCCCCAGTAGGTGTCGTTGCGCTGGAGGGTCGCGCTGACCGCGCCGTTGACCTCGGTCAGCGTGAAGGGTCCGGTGGCGTGCCCGGCGGGGTTCACCTTGCCGCCCCGGTACGCGGCCTCGGACAGGATCGTGAGGGAGGGGTTGGCCAGGCGCTGGGGCAGCAGCGGGTCGGGGGTCGCGGTGGATATCCGTACGGTCCTGGCGTCCGGCGTGGTGACGGTGAGGCGGGTGTCGCTGAGGACGCGGGGCTTGGGGGACGCCTGCGCGGCGGCTCGCAGCGAGCGCGCGACGTCGGGCGACTCCAGCTTCCGGCCGTCCTGGAATGCGGCGTCGCGCAGGGTGAAGGTCCAGGTGAGGTCGTTGTCGCGCTTCCAGGAGGTGGCCAGCGCGGGCTCGGCCCCGCCGTTCCCGCCGAGCGTGGTGAGGCCCTCGATCACGGCGAGACGGCTCAGGGTGACGGCGTCGTCACCGTAGGGGGACATGGCCTGGGCGGGCGGGAAGGCCATGACGACCCGGAGCCGCTGCCCGGCCGCGGAGCCGCCGGAGCCATCCGAAAACGAGCAGGCGGTGGCGAGCGGGACGAGGAGGGCGGCCGCGGAGAGAGTCAGCGGCAGCGTGCGGCGACGGTGTCGGGGCGAGGGCATGACAGCGACCTTATATGAAAACGATTGTCATCTAGTGGGCGGGGGTGGCGGGCACCGGCATCGGCAGCTCGAAGTGGACGATGCCCTGACCGCCGCCCGGCAGAGCACGCTCGTCGCACACCTCGTCCGCCAGCGACCGCCAGAACGGCTCGGCACCCGGCACGGCCGGGTCGGTGTGCAGGTAGATCGCCTCGTACCCGCCGGCCGCCGCGACGAAGTCGCACAGTTCGCGCACCAGCCGCCGGGCCAGGCCGTGCCTGCGGTGGCCGGGCGCGACATAGATCCGGCAGAGCTGGGCGGTGGTCCCGGACGGGAAGCGGTCCGCGACCCACCGCGGATTGGGCGGCGCCTGGGGTCCGCGGTCGCGCACCGCGCCGGTGGCGACGATCTCGCCGTCGCACTCGACGACCAGCAGGGTGCAGCGGTCGGGGCGCAGATAGGCGGCGTCGGGGTCGATGATGTCGGCGTGCCAGCGCGGTACGTAGCCGGACTTCAGGTCGCGGTAGACGGTGTCGAGCATCACGGCCCGCGCACCGCCGAGGTCGTCGGGGGTGGCGGTGCGCAGTACGTACCCGTCGGCCCCGGCCCGTACCGGCGCCACCGTCGTCGTGCTCATCCGCGCCCCCACCGTCCCCGTACGACACATCGCTTGCCGCACCAGCGTACGTGCAAGCGATGTGCAACAAGGCTGTGGCCCTGGAGTACCGGCAGGTCAGGGCCGTGCCGGGGTCAGCCGGTGCGGTAGACCAGCGCGGTCGCGATCCCGGCGATGCCCTCGCCCCGTCCGGTGAAGCCGAGCCCGTCGGAGGTGGCCGCGGAGAGCGAGACGGGCGCCCCCACGGCGGCCGACAGCACCTTCTGCGCCTCGTCGCGCCGCTTGCCGATCTTCGGCCGTACGCCGACGACCTGGACGGCGACATTGCCGATCTCGAAGCCCTCGGCCCGCACGATCCGCGCCGCCTCGGTCAGCAGGGTCACCCCGGCGGCGCCGGACCACTCGGGCCGCCCGGTGCCGAAGTGCTGCCCGAGGTCGCCGAGCCCGGCGGCCGAGAAGAGCGCGTTGCACGCCGCGTGCGCGACGACATCGGCGTCCGAGTGCCCGGCCAGACCGGGCCCCTCGCCCTCCCAGAGCAGCCCCGCGCACCACAGCTCGCGGCCCTCTTCGAAGGCGTGGATGTCGGTGCCGATCCCGACCTGCGGGATCACCGGACGGGTCCGTTCCTCAGAAGCCATCGTTCGCCCTCCTGCGTGCGAGTACCGCTTCGGCCAGCACCAGATCCAGCGGCCGGGTCACCTTGAACGCCTCTTCGTGCCCGGGTACGACCACGACGGGCGCCCCGAGCTGCTCCACCATGCCCGCGTCGTCCGTCGCCCCCTCGCCGCTGACGGCGACGGCGGCATGCGCCCGTACGAGCGTGTCGCGGTCGAAGCCCTGCGGGGTCTGCACGGCACGCAGTCTGGCCCGTACAAGAGTGCCGAGCACCGGCTCCGGCTCCCCCGGCGCACCGGGCTCGACCTCCTTGACGGTGTCGGCCGGCGGCAGTGCGGGGACGACGGCGGGCGCCCCGTCCCGTACCGCCTCGATCACCGCGTCCACCGTGTCGACAGGCACCAGCGGGCGCGCCGCGTCGTGGACCAGGACGACGGAGATGCCCTCGGGCAGTGCGTCGAGGCCGAGCCGCACCGACTCCTGGCGGGTCTCGCCGCCGGGCACGACGAGGTAGTCGGTCCGCTCGGGCAGGGCGTGCTCGTCGAGCAGATTCTTGACCTCGTGGGCGCCGTCCGGCGGCGCGACGACGACGACCAGGGAGACGGAACGGGACGCCGCCATGGCCCGCACCGCGTGGATGAGCATGGGCGTCCCGCCCAGCGCACGGAGTGCCTTGGGGGCACCCGGGCCGAGCCGTACGCCGCGGCCGGCCGCGGGAATCACGGCGGCGGTGCGGTACGGACGCGATTGATCAGACATCGGTTGCACTCCGGAGCTTCGGCATGTTTGTTTCCACAGCCGACATGGGTATGGCCACAAGCGAGCCGGGCGCCATGCCATGACTCGACCGGGCCCTTTCCGTGACACCCGGTCGATTCGGACAAGCCGCACCGGTCGCTCGGGATCGGCTACACAAGATCGCGAGCAACGTATCGGGGGTATCACCGATGAAGCCAACGCATCGGTGGGTCGGGACGTAATCCGGACAGGCTGCGCCAGAAATCCGGACATGCCGCGGCGCCCGACGACATACCGTGAATACGGATGTCAGCGGGCACCGCGGCACATTGATTACGACCGGCGCGAGCCGGTTCAGGACGCGAGAACCTCGTCGAGCAGAGCCTCGGCCTTGTCTTCGTTCGTGTTCTCCGCGAGAGCGAGCTCGCTCACCAGAATCTGGCGAGCCTTGGCGAGCATCCGCTTCTCACCTGCGGAGAGTCCACGCTCGCGCTCACGACGCCACAGGTCGCGGACCACTTCGGCGACCTTGATGACATCGCCGGAGGCGAGCTTCTCGAGATTTGCCTTGTAGCGCCGGGACCAGTTCGTCGGCTCTTCGGCATACGGTGCGCGAAGCACCTCGAAGACCCGGTCCAGCCCCTCCTGCCCGACCACGTCGCGCACACCCACGAACTCCGCATTGTCCGCCGGCACACGAACCGTCAAGTCGCCCTGGGCGACCTTGAGCACCAAGTAGGTCTTGTCCACGCCTTTGATCTGGCGAGTTTCGATAGCCTCGATCAGCGCGGCCCCGTGATGGGGATAGACCACGGTGTCGCCAACCTTGAACGTCATGTGACAGGTACCCCTTCCGTGGCTATCAAGGGTAACACGAGAACTGCTTCTCCTGAATGGCGTTTTCGCAGGTCAGGGCATATCTCGGGGCTTGACAACAGCGACACGCACGTGCTGCGGAAGGTTCACGGGGGGCGGAATTCGCAGGTCGGAGCCGTTGTGCGGGCAGGGCGAAACGCACACGTCGCACACATCGGAACCACCCTCCGAAGGGGCCGAACGTCCCGTTTTGCCGGATTCCGGATGGTGAACTTTCCGTACTCCGTTCGAGGATCGATCACCCGTACAGAGGTAAGTGCCGTTGATCAATGGAATTGATCAACGCCCCGGCGTGATCGGTTATGCACACGGAATGCGCCACGCTCCATGAATTGATCACCGGTGATATGTGAACGGCATGTGTCGGCCCGTTTCGGCGTGCGCCGGCCCGTAAACCTTTGCCTGGCTCGGACCTCCGAACGGCACGACGGCAGGAAGTACACAAGTCGCCCAGAGGCGGGTCGGGTGCGGGGCGGGCGGGGCGGCTCGGTAGCCTAAGGCCGCTGACACACCCTTAGGGCGGCTTTACGTCGCTCCCTTCCCGTCCGCAGTCCGAACGTTCAAGGAGTTGCCGCCGCCGTGAGCCGCAGCCTTCGACACGGCGCCCTCGCCGCCACAGCCATCGTGTTCTCGATCGCCTCGCTCGCCGGGTGCGGCGCGGGCAATGACGCCGCGACGCTCAAGATCAGGCCGGACACTGCTGCCACCACCATCGGTGACATCAGCATCCAGAACGCGAACGTCATCACCCAGCCCGAGCGCACCGCCGCGGGCCCGGCCGTCGTCTCCGCGACGCTGTTCAACAACGGCACGAAGCCGCAGACCCTGGAGGCCGTCACGCTGCCGGGTTCGAGCGCCTCGGTGCAGCTGCACGCCGCCAAGGGCGCCGGATCGGTCGTGGTCCCGGCCGGCGGCTCGGTGATCCTCGGCGGCAAGGGCAACGCCTCCGCCGTGATCGAGAACGGCAGCGAGGCCGCCCAGGCGGGCAATGTGCAGCCCGTCGTCTTCAAGTTCAGCTCGACCGGCGAGATCCCGCTCAGCGCGTTCATCGTGCCGGCGACGAGCTACTTCACGGGCTACGGCCCGAGCACGCTGCCGGTGGCGCCGCAGGAGACGCCGGCCGGTTCGGCCTCCGCCACCGAGAAGCCGGGAGGCGCCCCCGGGGAGTCGGCGGGCGACGAGGCCACCCCGACCGACGCCGCGTCCGCCTCGGCGCAGTCACACTGACCGCACGCGGACAGCGACGCGCGGATACGCGAACGGCGGAGGGGGGCCCCCCCCGGGGGGGGGGGCGCCCCCCGGGGGCCACCGCGGGGGGGTAGGGGGGGGCATTTTGCCCCCGCGCCCCCCCCGCGCCAGCGGCCGCGGGGCGCCC
>NZ_JBEXPH010000324.1:0-6028 GCF_040611955.1 Streptomyces sp. NPDC006510
CATCCGCATACCTCACACACCACGGAATACAGCCATTACGGCGAACGCGTCAGGGACTTCGAGAAGGTTCACCCCAACGGGCCGAAGTCAGTATCTGCCCGGCCGGGCAACCTCCTCAGGTACCCCAAACCGTTCACGGAGTTCTTCGGCAAAACGCGTCCGGTAGATGCCCTGGACGATGGTCCAGGGAGACTGGTAGCCCCTGTGCTCCGGGTCCGAGACATCCTCGTCCCACGGCACTACGCAGTCTGGAAGCAGCCGCGCACGGCCCAGATACATCTGCGCGGCCTCTTCCAACCGCACTTCTCCTGCGACCACCGAGCTCCATAGCCCGCAGCCCTGCCCGACCACCCACATGCACAGATCTTCGGTGCTGTCTTCGGACCAGACGTCCCCCTCCACGCTCACGCCTTCTGAGACCGTGGTCGGGTAGCCGGAGATCAGCAATGGTCTCCGGCACCCGACCACAACGCATTCACGAGAGAATCGTCTGGTGACTGTATCTATCGACCGTAGTCGGTCCCTTGAGGAGCTTGAACGTGATCGCTGGCAGGCGCCCCCGCCTGACGCCACCCGTCTCATTGCGACGGCGCATGCCCTGCGGAGTCGGCCGGTCGGGACTCTGACCGTTGAGGACCTGCGCCTGCTGATCGGGCAGGACATTGGGCTGCCGGTGCTTCTTCCGCTCGCGGTGGAGGTGCTTCGTGACAACCCGCTGGCCGAAGGCGACATGTACGAGGGCGACCTGCTGCGCGCGGTCCTGACCAGGAACTCAGCTGTCTGGAGCGCTTATCCGGAACTTGCGAGGCAACTGACCTTCATCGTCGGCGGCCTCTCCGACCTCTCGCCAGACCTGCGGAGCAAGGTCGAGCGGTTCGTAGGCGCCGTCCAGAATTCCTGATGCGTCGCAGGTGCCTGTCGTCTGCTACGGGGCTGCCCACCGAAGACGCCGTGGTCCTGGCCGTTTGGCAGGGCAACCTCGGGTGAGCCGGCGGACCATGATGCCGATCACCGCCCACCGGATCATGGTCGCGGACCGGGCAGGATCGGCCTCGTAGTCACGGGCAAGCCGCCGGTGCGCGGTCATCCAGGCGAACGTCCGCTCAACGGCCCAGCGCTTGGGCCGGACCTGAAAGCCTCGCTGGTCAGGCGCTTTACGGACGATCTCCAGCTCGCGGCCGAGGATCGAAGCGCTCCAATCGACCAGCCGTCCGGAGAAGCCCTGGTCCGCCCAGACCTTCTGGATGCTCGGATGGTCGAGGCGGGTCCAAAGCAGAGGGCGTTTCGCGCCGTCACGATCCTGGACGCTCGCGGCAACCACGTGTACCGCCAGCAGGAGGCCGAGCGTGTCGGTGACGATGAAACGCTTGCGGCCTTTGACCTTCTTGCCTGCGTCAAACCCTCTGGTGGAAACGGGGACGGTGTCGGCCGTGCGCACGGACTGCGAGTCGATGAGCCCCGCGCTAGGTTCGACGCTGCGGCCGTCGGCCACTCGGACCTGGCCGCGCAGCGCGTCGTGCAGCCGCTCCACGGTCCCGTCATCGTGCCACCACGTGAAGTACCAGTACACGGTCGGCCAGGGCGCAAAGTCCTTCGGCAGCTGACGCCAGGCACACCCGGTCCGCACGACGTAGAAGATCGCGTCTACGATCCGCCGCCGTGGATGCTTCTCCTTCCGCCCACCCTTCGGCCCCACCCTCGCGGCCGGTAGTAGCGGCTCCACCAGAGCCCACTGTTCGTCCGTCAGGTCCGACGGATACCTGCCCCCCAGAAGCACTCACGCAGTCCCCAACGACCCCACCAGCCATGCGACACGCCAGATCTCAAACGCGTTTCCCCGGCCACAGCCGTCGAACTGGCCCTCAAGCGTCTGGCCAAGCGCTACCGGTACTTGAGCGAGGAGATAGCAGACGCGGACGCCGACCTGCGCGTCCTGATCACTCGCACCGCCCCCCGGCCTGCTCGCGCTGCCGGGCGTCGGGACCGAAACCGCCGGGCAGCTACTGGTCACCGCCGGCGACAACCCCGACAGGCTCGCTTCAGAGGCCTCATTCGCCCACCTGTGCGCCGCCTCACCCGTGCCAGCCTCATCCGGGCGCACAGACCGCCACCGACTCAACCGTGGTGGAGACCGCCAGGCCAACCGCGCGCTGCACACAATCGTGCTGGTCCGCATGCGTCACGACCCGCGCACCCGCGACTACGTCGCACGACGCACCCTCGAAGGACTCAAGACGAAGGACATCTTCAGATGCCTCAAGCGCTTCGTCGCGCGAGAGGTCTACCGCCACCTCACCAGCGCATTCACCGGCGCACCCGGGCCGTCTCCTGCAGCTTGACGATCTACAGAAGCTTCAGAGTCAAGCTCAGTGCGGGCATAGAACGCCCAGCGGCCAGCCGACAAGGCCGAAGGCTCCTTGCAGTCTGACGCGACGGGCAACCGGTCGAAGTGCTCGGCACCCAGAGCGAGATCCTCCAACCCATCACCCAGCGAGTCCCTTTCACAGAAAGCGGAATGTGTGCCAGAACCCATTTCTCGTGAACATTCCCGAGCCCGTCGACCTCCGGTCGCTGCCCGGCGTGCCGGGCGAAGCTGTGGCGGAAAGTGAGAAACGCCACACCCCGACATGGTCCCCCACGTCCGCTAAAGTCGAGTTAGACCCGCCCTGAACTGGGATTTTGCGTCGCCCACAGAGATGTGATCGCCGCGGGTCAAGCTTTCCTGGAGGTTCGCATGACCGATCTGGCATTTCGCTCCGCAGGCCAGCTCGCTGCCGCCGTCGCGGCAAAGGAGGTATCGAGCGTCGAGTTGCTCGACCACTACCTCGCCCGGGTGGAGCAACTCGACCCGAAGGTGAACGCCATTGTCGCCCGGGACGAGGAGGGTGCGAGGGCCGCAGCGCTGGAGGCCGACCGCACGGTCTCGCGCGGCGAACCGCTCGGCCGCCTGCACGGCGTCCCTGTGACGATCAAGGACAGTCTCGAAGTTGCGGGCATGCGGACCACCGGGGGTTCGGCTCGCTGGGGGGAGCATGTCTCGACGAGCGACGCCGAGTCGGTCGCGCGCCTCAAGAACGAGGGAGCGATCGTGTTCGGCAAGTCCAACATGCCGCCGGACGCCCGGGACTGGCAGACCTACAACGAGGTCTACGGGACCACGAACAATCCGTGGGACCCGACCCGCGGACCTGGCGGTTCGTCCGGCGGGTCCGCCGCGGCGCTCGCCGCTGGGCTGACCGGCCTGGAGCTCGGCGGCGACTCGGCGGGCTCGATTCGGGTGCCTGCCCACTTCTGCGGCGTCTACGGGCTGCGCACGTCGTTCGGGATCGTGCCGAGGTACGGGAGCGTCTCGGGACATGCTCCTGGGACGCTGGCGGATTTCGATATGGCGGTACTCGGCCCGCTCGGCAGGCACGCCGACGACCTCGACCTGGGTCTCGACGTCCTCGCAGGAGCAGACCACGACCGCGCCCCGGCGTGGCGGCTGGAGCTGCCCGCCGCCAGGTCGACCACTCTGCGGGGCTTTCGGGTCGCGGCATGGCTCGAAGACCCGTTCTGCCCTGTCGACGGCGAGCTGGCCGCGATCATGCAGGCGACGCTGGAGGCGGTGCGGGCCGAGGGCGCCGTCGTGGTCGAGGGCAAGGGACCGGTCGGGCTCGAAGAAACGATGGCCCTCTATGAGCCGTTGCTGATGGCGCAGAGCGGGCTGGTCGAGTCGGACGAGTCGTATGCCGGGCTCGTGGACTTCGCCGTGGCGGAGGGGGCCGCGGGCGGGTTCGCGTCGGACCTGACGATCCGCTTCCGTGACTGGCACGCGCTCGACGAACGCCGGCAGCACTCCCGGCGCCGCTGGGCCGAGTTCTTCCGCGACGTCGACGTGCTCCTCTGCCCGGTGACCCCCACGGCCGCCTTCCCCCACGACCAGCAGCCCGATCCCACCTGGTCGGTCCGGACACTGCAGGTCGACGGCGCCGACCGGCCGTATCGCGAGATGCTCACGTGGATGGCGCCGTCGGCGGTCAACCATCTGCCCGCGGCGGTGGCGCCTGTCGGGGCGACCCGGGACGGGCTTCCGGTCGGCATCCAGGTGATCGCTCCCTACCTGCACGACCGCACCGCGGTCCAGTTCGTGCGGTGCCTTGCGGAGGTGATCGGCGGGTTCCGCCGCCCGCCGGGCTTCTGAGCGCCGCCACCGGGCTTTGCCGGCCCGCGGCGTAGCGGCGGCGAACTGGACACCGTGTTCTCGTCGTACGCGGAACGCTTCCCGGCCCGGCCTGTGCCTGCGGGCAGGCGCAGGCCGGGCCGGTCGTGGTCGACCCGCTTGTCGTACTCGGGGTCGTCGTAGCCGGGTCCGAGCGCATCTTGGGACGGGCGCATTCGGCAATCGGATGGGGGCGGTGGAGACGCGTGTGGGCCCTGCCCCGGGTGTCCGGCAGGGCCCGCACTGAGTCGGATCAGCGGGTCACTCGGTCCGTGTCCCGCGGTAGCCCACCGGCCCCTCGCCCGGGAACTGGGCTGTCCCCTGGAACGAGCTGCCCCCGTCGAAGAAGGTGACGCTGCCGTTTCCCTCGTCGCTGGACCAAGTGACGTTCGTACCGGTGGAGGGAGCACCGTCCGCAGGAACGACCTCTCCGCGGTTGGCCAGGGAAAGCGTGAGCGGCTCGTCCGGCTGCCACCCTCCCCCGCCGGTGTGAATCTCAGTCTCGTACGTGGCCATGTGTTCTCCTTGCTCCTCGGTTTGGCCAGCGCGATTCGAGGGCTGTTGCGCTGCCTGCACCAGAGCCAGGCCTTCACACACTGAAGCTTCCCCGTGATCTTGGACACTCGATGCCTATGCTGCGAGGTCGTGTTGGTGCCGTTGCCGGGTTTCGGCCGGGGTGAAGCTTCCCCGTGATCTTGGACACTCGATGCCTATGCTGCGAGGTCGTGTTGGTGCCGTTGCCGGGTCTCGGCCGGGGTGAGGTAGCCGAAGACCTTGTGTTTGCGCAGGCGGCGGCGGTTATGGAACGTCTCGATGAAGTCGAAGACCTCAGCGCGGGCGGTGGCCCGGTCGGGCCGGATACGGGTGCCGATCTCTTCTTTGAGCAGGGCCCAGAAACTCTCCGCGGCGGCGTTGTCGAAGCAGGATCCGGTACGTCCGCAGCTTTGCCGGAGCCCCAACTCGCCTATTTCAAACAGGAATTGGCTACTCGTTTATTCGCTGCCGCGATCCGAATGCGCTATGCAGCCGGGCCGGAGCCGGCCCCGGCCCGCGGCCATCTTCAGCGCATCGACGACAAGGTCGGCGCGGTGGTGGTCGGCCATCGAGTAGCCGACGACCTCGCGGGTGGCCAGGTCCAGCCAGCAGGCGAGATGGAGCCGGCCCGCGTCCCGTTTGAACTCCGCGGTGCACCGCTTCGCGTACTTGCTTCCCACCTGGTGCTACTTCCTCTGGAACCTCATGTCCCAGTCTCCAGGTGTCCACAATCAAGGGGAAGGTTCACCCAGTGGGCGCAGCCCCTGCTGACCGCCGCGCGGGCCTGGCACTACCTCAACTGTCATCGCCACCCCGGCAGACACCTGTTCCGGCACACCAACACCACAAGCAACTCACCGACATTGCCGCAGCATCAGGAATCACCCCCGCCATCAACATCCTGACCGGCGACCCCGCATGGCCAACCCCGGCCACACCACCCCGCTGACCAGCATGAACACCCCACCCTGATAGCGATCAGCAGCAAACCGACCACCACACCCTGCAAAAATGACAGTTCCTCATCGGCGTCCGCTGTCAGAACCCAGCACCCCGCATCACCAGCCCGGACACCCCACCAACCCACTGACAAAACGATGACGAACACCCACCGACAAAACGACACCGATCACCACCCATAGATCCCCAGCCCAACAACAAAACACCAGGCCAGAACAACCCAACCATCCAAGATCTAAGAAGCCGTATCTCAACCGAACGTGATCGCTTGATTTCTGCTGGTCAGGCATCGTGCAGCTCTGAATGGGGGAGGGATCCGGCGTCTTGATTCCG
>NZ_JBEXPH010000325.1:0-5943 GCF_040611955.1 Streptomyces sp. NPDC006510
GGCGGAGGTGGAGTGGTGCGGAACGCTCATGCGGACTTCGCCTTCCGAGAAGTGCGATAAGTGAGGGAGCGTTCCTGCGGGGGACTGCCATGAGGCGGATGGCTGAAAAAGTCCGGCTGTCGGGTGTTCGGAGCGCGATGGGCAGGCGCCGGAACCAGGCCGGAAAGGGTAAATCGCCGGTGACCATGGAGTGTCACCGCGGTTGGCAGGGAACCTACGGCGGGTTAAGCCATTTGGTCAAGACCCGAATTCGTCGGAATGCGACGTGTCGGTGTCGGACGTGGCGTCGTCCGCGTCGTCGACCCAGCCGAGCGAGACGCTGATCCGGCGGGCCGCGTCCCGTACCTGGCCGCCCAGTTCCTGGTAGCGCCAGGCCGGCAGGCCGAGCTTGAGGCCGGTGATGGAGACGGCCCCGGCGCACACCGAACGGTCGTCGAAGACCGGCGCGCCGATGCAGATGATGCCCTCGGCGTCCTCCTCGTCGTCCAGGGCGTAGCCGACCCGGGCTATGTCGCGCAGATGCGAGAGGAAGGTCGCAGGGTCGGTGATGGTGCGGGAGGTGCGCCGGGGCAGCCCGAACCGCTCGACGACGGCTGCCGCCTCGCTCTGCGGTACGGCGGAGAGCAGCGCCTTGCCCAGGCCCGTGCAGTGCGGCAGCTCGCGCTGCCCCATCCGCAGATCGAGCCGGACGCGCTGGTCGAGCTCGACCTGGTCCACGACGACCGCGTGGCCGTCCTCGGGCACGGCGAGCCGGGACGCCATTCCGGTGGTCCGGGTCAGCTCGCTCAGCACCGGGTGGGCGACCCCGCGCAGGGACACCTGGGAGCGGGCCCGGTCACCGAGCCTGGCCAGGCTCATGCCGAGCCGGTAGCGGCGGTTCATGCCCTCGCCGTCGTCCGAGACGAGGCCGTAGGCGCGCAGGGTCTGGAGCATGCCGAAGGCGGCGCTCTTGGAGATGGAGCAGGCCTGGCCGACCTCCGTGACGCTCAGGCCGTTCCCCTGTGCGGGGGCGGCGAGCGCCTCAAGGATGTCCGCTGCCCTGGCCACGCTCTTGACCCAGTACTTCGGTTCTTCTGGGGCAGCACTGTTCGTCATAGCAGAACAGCCTAGTGCCTCGGAGGGGGTCGGAACGCCCTTTCGCTGTGAAGAAAGCGCGGAAACGGGCCTTCCGGGGGCCGGAAAGGTCTTGACCGGCCCGGAAGTCGCACGTAATATCCAGGCACTGTTCTGCTCTACAGAACAGTGTTCAGAAAAAGCGAAACGCACCACCTCAAGCACCACGGATCACCCCCTTCCTGCGGCGACTGCCGGGCGGATGGCGCCAGGGATTCACGGGCCGGGCAGGGCCTGCGAAGACCGACGACTCTCGACGCAAGGAGCAAGCGATATGAGTTCAGGCCCGGTGGGCAACGAATCCGGAGCCCGACTCGCCGAGCGCGCCCGCCAGGTCGTACCCGGCGGCGTGAACAGCGGTCAGCGCAGTGTTCCCGGACTGACCGACCTGGTCGTCACGGGGACGGACGGCGCACGCTTCCGTACCGCCGACGGACGCGAGTACACCGACTTCCATTCGGCGTTCGGCCCGCCGCTGCTCGGACACAACGACCCCGACGTGGCCCGCGCCACCGCGCAGGCCGGTGCCACCCTCGGCCACATGGGCGTCGGTGTCACCGAGGGCGAGGTCCTCCTCGCCGAACAGCTCACCGAGCTGATCCCCTCGATCGAGAAGGTGCTGCTCACCAGCACCGGCAGCGAGGCCACGTTCCACGCGCTGCGCGTCTCCCGCGCCGCCACCGGCCGCCGCCTGGTCGTCAAGTTCCAGGGCTGCTACCACGGCTGGCACGACGCGGTCAGCCTCAACGTCATCTCCGCACCCGAGAAGGTCGGCGGCCACGACCCGATCTCCACCGGCATCCTGCCCGAGGTTCTCGAAGCCACCCTCGTCCTGCCGTTCAACGACAGCGAGGCCGTCCGCCGTACCTTCGCCGAGCACGGCTCCGACATCGCCGCCGTCATCGTCGAGCCCGTCCCGCACAACGTCGGCGCGCTCCTGCCGTACCAGGAGTTCCTCACCACGCTGCGCGAGGAGACCACCAAGGCCGGCAGCGTCCTGATCTTCGACGAAGTCATCACCGGCTTCCGCCACGACATCGGCGGCTGGCAGAAGATCTCCGGCGTCACCCCCGACCTCACCACCCTCGGCAAGGCCATCGCCAACGGCGCCCCCGTCGGCGCGATCGGCGGCCGCGCCGACCTGATGGACCTCTTCTCCACCCGCCCCGGCGCCCCCGCCTTCTTCGCCGGTACGTACAACGGCCACCCGTCCGTCGTCGCCGCCGCCCTCGCCACCCTGCGCAAGCTGCGCGAGGAGCCGGTCCACGAGCACGTCTTCCGGCTCGGCGAGCGCGTCCGCACCGAACTGACCGGACTGTACGAGCGCCTCGGCGTCCCCGCCGTCGTCACCGGCTACGGTTCCGTCTTCGTCAGCTACTTCATGCCGGGCGAGGCCCCCCGCACCTACGCGGACCTGCTGAACAACGACGCCTCACTGTTCGTGGGCTACCGCCGAAAGCTCCTCGACCACGGCCTGTTCGAGCTGCCGCTCAACCTCAAGCGCAGCCACATCAGCTACGCCCACACCGACGCCGACGTGGACCGTCTCATCGAGGGCACCGAGGCCGCGGTCAAGGCCGTGCTCGCCGACGGCGGCGCCCGCGACCTGGAGAACACCTCGACCATGGGCGGAGCGACCCGCTGATGCTCACTGTGAACCGCACCCGACCGGCGGGCCCCGCCGGACGGATCACCCGCGTCGAGACCCTGATGCTCGGCACCTCCTGGCGCGACTTCGGCTACGTCCGGGTCCACACCGACGAGGGCCTTTCCGGCATCGGCGAGATCACCCACCCCTACCGGGTCCGCGAGGTCTGCGCGCTCACCGAGGCACTGGCGCAGCGCCACCTCATCGGCGCCGACCCCTTCGACATCGAGGAGCTCTGGCTCCGCGTCTACCAGGGCGACTTCCTGCGCGGCGGCGACATGGGCGGCATCGCCCTGTCCGGTCTCGACCAGGCGATGTACGACCTGATGGGCAAGGCGCTCGGCGTCCCCGCCTACCGGCTGACCGGCGGCGCCTGCCGGGACGACGTACGCGTGTACGCCAACGGCTGGTACACCGGCGAGCGCGAGCCCGAGATCTTCGCGGCCAAGGCGAAGGAGACCGTGGCGAAGGGCTTCACCGCCCTCAAGTTCGACCCCTTCGGCCCCGGCCTGCACGAGCTGGAGCGCGCTGAACTGCGCCGCTCCGTCGACCTCGTGGCCGCCGTCCGCGAGGCCATCGGACCGGATGTCGACCTGTTCATCGAGGGCCACGCCCGGTTCGCCATGCCGACCGCGGCCCGGCTGGTGCGGGAGCTGGAACCCTTCGACATCGGCTGGTTCGAGGAGCCGATGCCGTGGACCCACATCGAGCGCTACGCGGAACTGCGGCAGCGCGCCGCGTTCCCGATCTCCGGCGGTGAGCACTTCCACAACCGCTACGAGTACAAGCAGCTCTTCGCCACCAACGCGGTCGACATCATCCAGCCCGACCTCTCCATGGCCGGCGGCCTCACCGAGGTCAGGAAACTCGCCGCGATCGCCGATACCCATGGCATGCTCGTGGCCCCGCACAACTCGAACTCGCCGCTCTGCACCACCGTCTCGGTGCACGCGACGCTCGGAATCCCCAACTTCAAGATCCTCGAAACCTTCGACGGACTCCTGGAGGACTACGTCTTCGACGCGCTCAAGGGCACCCTCCCGATCGTCGACGGCCGCATCGGCCTGCCGACCGCACCGGGTCTCGGTGTCGAGCTCGTCGACGAGGTCTTCGAGGAACACCCGCCCAGCCACCGCTTCTGGAACATGTTCGCGGACGGCTGGGAGAAGCGGAACCGGACATGATCGTCGACGTCCACTCCCATCTCTTCCGGCACAGCCACGACTTCACCGACCCGTTCAAGTCCGACTCCGCCCGCGCCCACGCGGGCGAGGTCGACCTGACGGTGAAGTGGGAGGAGTACGCCGCCACCGCGCCCGAGGGCACCCGCACGATCGTCGTCGGCGGCAAGGCGCGGCGCAGCGGTCTCTGGGTCGACGACGCGGCGGTCGCCTCGTACGCCGGACAGCACCCCGACCGGCTGATCGGCTACCTCTCCCTCGACCCCACCCAGCCCGGCTGGCAGGACGAACTCCGCTACGGCCATCAGGAGCTGGGCCTGCGCGGCATCAAGCTGATGCCGATGTACGCGGGCTTCGACCCGGCCGCCGAGGAGTACGACGAGCTGTACACGTACGCCGAACGGCACGGACTCCCGCTCCTCGTGCACACCGGCACCACCTTCGTGTCGAGCGCACCGCTGGAGTGGGCGATGCCCCGCCACCTGGACGCGGTCGCCATCCGCCACCCGGAACTGCGGATGGTCCTGGCCCACCTCGGCCACCCCTTCGAGGGCGAGTGCATCGCGGTCATCCGCAAGCACCCGCATGTGTACGCGGACATCAGCGCCCTGCACTACCGGCCCTTCCAGCTCTGGCACAGCCTCCGGCTGGTCCAGGACTACGGGGTCTTCCACAAGCTGATGTTCGGCAGCGACTACCCGTTCACCACGGTCGACGACTCGGTGAAGGGGCTGCGGGAGATCGCCCGTATCCCCGGCATCCCCGGACTGCCGCCGCTCGACGTGGACGCGGTGGAGGAGATCATCCACCGGCCGTCGCTGGACCTGCTGGGCCTGAACGGCTGATCCGGCCGTTCCCCCGAACCTGCCGGTACGGCGCCGGGGTCATCCCCCTGTCGCCCGGTATCGAACCGGCAGCCGGGCCGCCGCGCCACCACCCAAGTGTCCCTGCGCGGCGGCCCGGACCTCTCCGGCGATCAGGACCGGACCCGACCCACCCCTCTCCGTACCTCTCCGCCTGGAGGAACCCCCGCCATGACCGCAGCCGTCCCGCCCCGCGGAACCGACCGCTTCGATCTGACCGGCCGCACCGCGGTCGTGACCGGGGCCGCCCGGGGCCTCGGCCGGTCCTTCGCCGTCGGCCTCGCGGAGGCGGGCGCCGATCTGGTCCTCGTCGACCTGCCCGGTGCCGAGGGCGTCGCCGAGACCGCGGCGGCGATCGAGGCACTCGGCCGCCGCTGCCGGACGTACGGACAGGATCTCGCGGACATCGACGCGCTGCCCGGCTTCGTCGACGCCGTACGCGCCGAGGCGGGCCCGCTGCACATCCTGGTCAACAACGCGGGCACGGCGGCGCTGGAACGCTTCAACGAGATCACCCCCGCGAGCTGGACGCACATCATGCGGGTCAATGTCGACGCCGTCTTCTTCCTCAGCCAGCGCATCGCCGAACACATGACGGCGGACTCGGTCGCGGGCCGCATCATCACCATCACCTCGAAGAACGCCCTGGTGGCGGAGGCCGGCCTGGCCCACTACAACGCCTCCAAGGCCGCCGCCCAACTGCTCACCGAGACCCTGGCGGTCGAACTCGCCCCGCACGGCATCACCGCCAACACGCTCGCCCCCGGCATGGTCGAGACCCCCATCGACGGCGAATTCCCCTTCGACCGGGAGGCCTTCGAATCCGCGTACCGCGAGCGCATCCCGCTCGGCAGGTACGCGCGGCCCGACGAATGCGTCGGCGCGCTGCTGCTGCTCGCCTCGGACGCCGGGGCGTATCTCACCGGGGCGCGCATCGTCGTCGACGGGGGAGTGCTGGCCGACCAGATGCCGCGTATGCGCTTCATGCCGCCGTACCGCAACACGATCTGACCGCGACCGACCGGCAGTCGGTTCTCACCGAGCACGCATCGACCACGCGAGGAGCGCCTCCGCCATGTCCGTCAATGCATCGTCCCCCGCTCAGTCCTCCGCTCCGTCTTCTGCTCCGTCTTCTGTT